>CACZSP010000071.1 GCA_902783905.1 uncultured Ruminococcus sp. | reverse complement strand
CTTGCAATACCGCCTGTATTGCTGCGATTTCTCAGCCGAGAACACGTTTCCCTTCGGGAAACTTGCAAAAAATGCTCTCGCCAATCTACGCACGCGATATATTCAGCGCGTCCTTCTTTTGAATCGATTCACAATTATTATAGCGGATTTTTACGGAATATTACAGTTTTTTCGCGTTTTTTTGAAAAAATCGTTCACAAAACGGCAAAAATACTGTCTTTAGGGGTAAGGAAGAGTCGAAAAGACGCTTCCGAACCCCGGGACGAAAGGAAAACCCATGAGAAACGGTCAGGGATCGATGACGGACGAGGAAATACTGTCCCTTTTCGCGGCGCGCAGCGAGAGGGCGGTTTCCGAGACCGAAAAGAAATACGGTCGTTATCTTTTTTCGATCGCGAACAATATCCTTGCCGACGAAGAGGACAGCCGCGAATGCGTAAACGACGCGCTGCTCGCCGTCTGGAAATCGGCGCCGGAGGATACTCCGCGATCGCTCTGCGCCTACGCCGGACGGATCGTGCGGAATATCGCGATCAACAGAAGAGCGGCGCAAAGCAGCGAAAAAAGGGCGGGGGCGGAGCATGCCGCCTCTCTCGACGAACTGGCACGGATCATCGAAAATCCTTCGGACGTCGAGGACGAATACGAAAACTCGCGCCTGCGCGACTCTATAAACCGGTTTGCAAAAAATCTCGGGGAACGCAGAAGATATATTTTCGTCTGCAGGTACTGGTGCGGCGACAGCGTCGCGGATATCGCCTCCTCTCTCGGCGTCAGCCGGCGGCTGGTTTTCCGGGAGCTGGAGAAGATAAGGAAGGACCTGAAAGATCAGCTGGTCCGGGAGGGATTTGAACTGTGAACAGAGAAACGCTTAAAAACGCGCTGGAGGGACTCGATCCGGCGCTTACCGATGAAATACTCGAAAAAAGAGCGGGCGCGGAGACGCCCGCCGGTAAAACGGGCAGCGCCGTCGTCCGCGTGCGCAGGCTGGCGCTTGCCGCCGCCGCGGTGCTGGCGCTGTCGGCCGTTATGATACCCGTAGGACTGCTTACGCGCCGCGGCGGCGTCGCGCTGCCCGATCCCGTGCGGATCTCGGGGAGCGACCCGGCGGAGGGAAGGCATTCGTTCGTAAAGAACGATTACCTTACCGGCCTTGCTCCGGCCGATCAGAACGAACCGAAGGCGGAGGGCTCCGGCGAAGGCATGCGGGCTTTCAGGACAGGCGGGAAGGACCTTCTCGCTTTGAACTGCTACGGGGTCTTATGCGATCCCGCGAGCGGTGAGATCAGCCGTGCGGGAGACGTGAACAATTTCACACGCTATTTTACCGGCGGAGCGACCGACGGGGAGACGGTTTATTTTCCCGGCAGGTTTCTCGGATGCGTTTCCGACGGTTCGGCGGAGGAACACAACGGAATCTACAGCTGCGGCACGGATTTTTCCGAAGTCAGTCCGGTCTTACTGTCGGATTACGGTATCCGCGCAGTGGCGCTTCACGGCGGCTACCTCTGGTTTGCCGAATACAGCGGAAGCCGGCATATCGTCTACCGTGACGAAAACGGCGGCGGAGGGGAATGGGATACTCAGACGGTAAATATTTACCGCGCCGACTTTGAGACGGGCGAGATAAGACTCATGCTCGATACCGGCTGCAGGATGTATGACGAGACGCTGATCGCCGCGGATGACGGGCTGTGGCTGGCAGCCGTTTATATCGATCCGGACGACGGAGGAAGCGACAGGTACGCCGTCCTTCATATCACCTACGACGGGGAATATACCCTTTCCCCGCTTCCCGACCCGAGAGCCTGTCTGTGTCTCTGCGAGGGCAGGATCTACGCCTATTCTCCCTACTGGCTGACGAGCGGGGATCAGGACTCGGGGCAGGTCGTCCCGAGGACCTATCTTTATCTAATAAGAGAGAATGCCGAGCCGAAGCTTCTTTTCAGCGACGATACGCCTTTTCCCGGCGCCGCCCGGATCGTCGGAGCGGACGGAGACCTCCCGGTGATATACCGCGGGAAACTCGTCGTCTTCCGCGGCGACCGGCTCTGCCTTTACGATCTTTCCACAGGGCGCGAGACGGAGATTCTTTCCGGACTCGACCTTGCGTCCCGGGCTCTGACCGGGGACGGAAGAATGTTTCTCCCCGTTTTCAGCAAGACGGTTCTCGACGGAAAGCTTTATTTTCGCGATATAAGGGATGAAGAAGGATCCTGGGGAACGGTCTACGTTTTCGACGGCGGGGAATGCGTCGGAAAACTGGTGACGAAAGAAGCAGTGAGCAGTTGATTAGAGTTAACAGTTGGCAGCGGCAAGTGGGCAGAGGCTTCGCGCCTGACGGCGCTCGCAGTGAAGACGCGCCTTCGGCGCTGGTGAAGACGTGCTTCGCACCGGTGAAGACGCGCCTTCGGCGCGAGTGAATTGTCCGGCTCACGCCGGACGAGAAAAGAGACTAAAGAAAAAAACGTCAGCGGCACTTGAAAGTTCGTCGCGTCCCAAGCCTTCCCCTCTGCGATTTGCAGCGACCGCGGCACAAAATGAAAAGTGAGGGGAAGACTAACTATG
>CACZSP010000070.1 GCA_902783905.1 uncultured Ruminococcus sp. | reverse complement strand
TCGGCGAAGAGCCCGCTGAGCGCGGAATTCATGGCGCTGAGCGCGTGCGGATCGTTTTCGGGTATGGGGATGGCGCGCACCATGCGCATAAGCGCGCCGTTTTCGCCGCGCACGTTCTTGGCCCACGCCAGCAGATACGGCTTGACCGGGCGCAGCGCGCACATCACGCAGATAAAATCCCACAGGTGCACGTGGTTGCAGCACGAGACGAAACCGTTCTGCAGCTCTTTTTTATGTATTTTGAGGTTTTTTCTGCCCTTTATGCGCAGTCCCAGCCGCACGGAGGCGACGGGGAACGCTATGAAATAAAGCAAAAAGCGCATTACCGCCTGCCTGAACCGCATCTTGCGCGAACGGTCCACGTAGGGATAATCCTTATCGAACACCGTGCCGTTATCCTTTTTTACCACCAGATAATGGGCGCAAGTGTCTTTTGGGAACGGATATTCGGTTGGGCGCGGATCGAAATACTCTCTGTTCATACCGACTCACTTCCTGCGTTTTTGATATTCTAACACAAAAACCGGCGCAAGTCAACAAAAACCGCGCGACGACCGCGTATAGGCGCAAAAGATCGTTCCTTTTCGCCAAACCGATCACAGCAATATCGAATAGACCGATTCGCCGCCGTTGACGAAGACTTCAAGTATATATCCGTCGCGTATCAGACAAAGGTCGCGTATCTCGCCTTCGTACACGCAGGGCTCTCTTCCCTGCCGCTCCACGGTGAAGCCGGTCGCGGTGCGCCTGAGCGCGGGATCCTCGCTTTTGAGCAGGTGATGCACTTCTTCCACCGGGAACGCGGTGATCACGCCGTCTTTGCACTTAAGCTCGCGCGGGACAGACATACAGCCAATATCTTTTTCGGCGTAACCGGCGTAATCCCAGCCCGGGATCCACGTTATGAGTATGTTCCTGCCCAGATGGTCGCGGAACACCTGCCCCGCGTACTGGTCGGGGCCTTTGTCCGGGCACGCCGAATATTTTACGTCGAACCTGCCGTTTTCGAACGTCCCGTACATCACGCTGAAATAGTGTCCGCGGTCGTTGGGGCACACCGAAGCCGAAAGCAGGCACAGCCCGTCTTCCGCCTGCATGAACGAGGGGCATTCGGCGTACTTGCAGTTTTCCCATTCGCACATAACGCCGGAATATTCCCAGCTCAAAAGGTCGGAGCTTTTGTAAAGCAGCAGGTTCCCGGTCTTCTTTTTGGGGTTCCCGGAAGCCATAACGCAGTAGTACATCCCGCCTATGCGCCCCACCGCGGGGTCGCGGAAATCGGGGCCGCCTTCCGGCGGGAACGTGGGGATGACGGGGTTGCGGGCGTATTTCAAAAACCGCGTGCCGTCGTCCGAAAAAGCCAGCGCCGCTGCCGAGACCGCGGATATCGCCGCGTAGAACAGATACAGCCTGCCGTCCTTGACGATCGCCGTGCCGGACCAGCATCCGCCGCCGTCGTACGGCTCGCCGGGCGTAAGGGCCACGGGGAGCTCCTCCCAGTGGATGAAATCTTCCGTCGCGGCGTGGCCCCAGTGCATCGGCTGGTTCCAGGGCGTCTCGTAATCCGGAGCGTGCTGATAGAACACGTGGTATCTTCCGCCGTAATATACCAGCCCGTTGGGATCGTTTATCCATCCCTTCGCCGGGCGGTAATGGTATTCCGGTTTTTTGTCGTAATCGATCATATAAGGCGCCTCGCTTTCTTCTTTAGTACCCGCAGCCGCACAGCGTCGGCAGCGATTTTCTGCGAAATATCCCGCCGGTCGCCGAAAAGACGGATCGCATTGCAAAAGGCGTCAGTTTATACTGACGCCTTTTGTTGGTCTGAGTGACTGGACTTGAACCAGCGGCCTCTACCACCCCAAGGTAGCGCGCTACCAGCTGCGCCACACCCAGATCTTTTCGACCTGAAAATTATATCACATCGTTGAAAAAAAGTCAATACTTTACGGCAAAAAACTGCCGAACAGGATGAAAACAGAAGAAAAACGTCCGCCGCCCCCGGAAAAGCTGACGGAAGCGGCGGACTGAAAGCGTATCGATTTGTTATATTCGATTGAGAACGCGAATCAACCTACGGGAACAGATTCCGCAGGGCCGTTGGAGAGAACGGCGTAATTTCCGTAAGGACTGCGCATCAGCGTAGCCTGCATGCGCGCGGACGAACCCGAATCGCCTCCTCTTACGCGGTAGTACCAGATATCCGAGTCAGCGGGCCTGTAGGTCATTTCGTAGGTTCCGTCGTCAAGCCAGGTGACGGTTATCGGGGTCATTCTCTCGTACGTCACTCCTCCCTGGAACGCGGCGTAAACGTCCTCGTCGCGGAGATACAGAGCGTATTTGTCCTGATAATCGGCAAATTCCTCAAATCCGTATCCGGTATATTTTTCAAGCAGTTCGCCGAGTTCTTCGCCGGACATCGCTTTAATGCCGGGACCTTCCTCGAAAACGTATCCGTATTTTTTGAACAGCGACTGATAGTCGAGATTCGGAGTGCTGTCTCCGGACTGGTAAAGCACTTCTCTTATATCGGCGTCCTTCGCTTCTCCGTACTCGCTGTGAAGCAGGCCGTTGACTCCGAAAACGTTCATTTGCAGCATAATCGGCTGAATAATGTACGAGGCGTTATCGGTTTCGCTCGCGAACCAGACGGGAAGATTGCTGACGATATTGAGCCGGCCGTCATCCTCGTTCCTCACCAGATAAACCTGCATAACCGACGCCCAGCGATAATCCGCGCCGGTTTTTACAAGGAAGGAATCACCGAACTTCGGATCGGCTTTGTAGGTAACGAGATATCCGTCGCCCCAGCTCGATATCATCGAGACAACGACCGGTACGTAGGTCATATCTCCGTGCTGAACGGCGAGGAGTCCTTCGCTTGCCAGTATGTCTACGCCGCTCAGGTTCAGATCCCCGTTCGGCATAGTAATACCGGTTGCAGCGGTTATTAGCGAACCGAGATAGTCGTCGTCGGCATACGAAAATCCGGTGTCGCCTGTTTCAAGCCCGTTGGCTTTGTAGATCGCCTCGAGATCCGGGTGTGCCGGCACGTCCTTTTCGGAGGAACGCCATACGCGAATCTGACTGACGATGTCGCGCACGGCAAATCCGGCGGTCCCTGGGAGAAACTGGCTCTGAAGGATCCCGTTCACGCCCTGAGCGTTGACGATAGAGTTGACTTCCTTATAAAGAGGATCGATGCCGTCCTCAAGTACAACGGGTCTGTTTGAACGAACGACAAGATCCCCGTCGTCGGAAAGATCGAATACCGCACGGACGAGGGTCGCGCGTGCGGACGACACGGCTGACGTCCTGTCGCCTCCGAAGGACATGATCCAGGCGTCGTTTTTGCCCTTGTACAGGATTTCGATCTGCCCGTTTGCGTAAACCGAAACGGACGTGACCTCAGCCTGCTGGAAATTGGTGTCTCCGTGCTGTACGCAAAACAGTTTTTCTTCGGGGAAATGAGCCGGAAGGAATGAGTCGTAGGTCGAGAATTCGCTGAAACCGTATCCGGTATGCTTTTTCAGGAGAGCGTCGAGATATTCTTCGCCCGCGTAAGTTATACCGGTCTCGTCGATATACTCTCTTCCGTGGGCCGCGTAGACCGATTTGAGCTTTCCCGAATCGACCGACGGATCCTTCAGCTGATAAACGATATCGTAAAGAGACGCCGCGCGCGGATTTTCAAAAACGTGGATCATAAGGCCGTTCAATCCGGGCGTCGCGAGGAACTCCTCTGCCTTTGCTTTGAGTTCAGCTTCGGTCGGCTTCTGAGGCTCGGTGACCGGCGGTTCGGTCTGAACGGGTTCGGTCTGCTGCGGTTCCGTCTGAGGATCGGTCTGAACGGGTTCGGTCTGCTGCGTTCCCGTCTGAGGATCGGTCTGAACCGGTCCGGCTTCGGTGGTTGATTCGTTTACCGTACCTGTTCCGTCCGCGGTCGACGAAACGGGAGTCGCATCGGAAGTCGTTGCGTCCGACGTTCCGGTTTCAACCGGATCGGTCGTGACTTCGCCCGCCGTCTGACTTTCGGGAGATCCCGCGGTCGTTGTCCCGTCGGAACCCTGCCCGGACGTCCCCGGATTGCAGGCGGAAAGAAGAAAGATCATCAGCGCGGCAAGCATGACGCAAAGAAGCTTTTCGGTGTTTTTCATCTGTTTTTCTCCGTATAAAACGCCGGACTGCGGAATCTTGCGAGAGATCCGGCAGTCCGGAATTACCGAAGCGGCAATACTGCCGTTTCCTTCATAATGAAACGGTCGGAAACGACCGCGAGCATTATTTTACAGTGATCTTGGTGACCTGGGTGTTGACTCCGTTGTACCAGTAGAGGAAACCTTCGATGTCGACGGTATCGCCGATCTTGAGAGCCTGGGCGGCTTTGTAAACGTCGGTATCCTTGGAGCAGAAATCAGACTCGACGACGAATGTGTAGGTCTTTTCTCCGGCAATGATGTCGAAGTAGATGTCTCCGCCCTCGGAACCGGTTCCTTTGGCTCCGTAGAGGAACGGGACGTCCTGACCGTCGGCGTTCTTCTTGGCGGCGATCTTGACGCCTGTGAAGAGAGCGGCCTTGTTCTGGCTCTTTACGAGATCCTCGGAATCAAGCTTTGCGGTGAAATCCTCGGCGGGATAAATCTTCTTGTCGGTACCGACGACCGTGATTACAGCCGTCTTTTCCTTGATTTCATCTTCTCCGCTCCAGGCTGTCCTGGTTCCTTCGACTTTCAGCTTGTCGCCGACAGAAACAGCGTCGTACTGCTCCTTGGTGCAGACCCATCTGTAAACGAAGTAGGCTCCGTCGTCGTCGGCAAGATAAAGGGAGGTGTTGCCGTACTGCTCGGAATACTCGTATTTTGCCTGAAGGAAGCCTTCGATAACGACCGGCTTGTCAATTTCGGTTGCAAGATACTCGGCGTAGGTAAGAACGCCTTCGGATTTGGTTTTTC
>CACZSP010000069.1 GCA_902783905.1 uncultured Ruminococcus sp. | reverse complement strand
ATCAGTGGACGACCGACGAAGTACCCGTCCCGCAGCTCGGCGAGACAAGAAAAGGGCACGTCAATCTGATGACGGCGGAGGACTGGGCGAAAATGCGGGCGAACAGTTCCGAACCCGATATCCGTCCGACGTGCAGTGAGGATCTTGACTGCATCCGAAGACTCTGGGCTGACGGCGACGTCATGAAATACGTCGGATTTCCCGACGGCATTGTTAAAACCCGCCCGGAAATGGAGGAATGGCTCGGAAGGATCGAAAAGAAGCGCCCTTATACCGATCATTTTTCGATCCGAAGCGGCGGAGTTTTCTGCGGGGAAACTTTTTACAGAATAAACAGAGATACGGGGCTCGCTTCGCTTGATATAAAACTGTTCGCTTTCGCGCGGGGAAAGGGGATCGCCGGGAAGGCGCTGAAGTTCGCGGCAGCCCGCGCCTTTGAAAACGGCGCGAAAAAATGCTTCGTCACCCCGCATCCCGAAAACGCGAAGGCGATTGCGCTTTACCGCAGGCTTGGATTCGAACAAAAGGAAATGCCGGAAGAGCTTTTCGATCCGGATTACCCCGGATATCTGTATTTTGAGTTAAGGCAATAACGACCGCGAATTGTGCGGTACAGTCTTCGGAAAGCGTAACAAAGAAAGAATAAAGAAACGGGAATATTGAAATGACTGAAGAAAACAGATTCGTTAAGACGACCTGGCGCATTATGGAGGCGCTTCTGGAGACGGACAGCCTTGAGGAGGCGCTTGCCGGAAGCCTCGAGATTATCGTCGACGCGCTCGACGGCGAAGCGGGGGCGATCTGGCTGCTCGACGGCAAAACAGACCGCATAAGCCCGGCTTTTCACGTAGGTCCGGCGGATATTTCCAACGTTACGGTCGAAAACGGAATCGGAATCGAAGGGCTTGTCACCAGGACGGGCAAATCGGTTATTCTGGAAGACGCGTCCGGGGATCCGCGTTTTGAAGGCACCGCCTTCGACGATCAGGGTCTCGCCGTGAAGAGTATGATATGCGTCCCGCTGAACAACCTGCACGAGGTTATCGGCTGCGTGCAGATCGTCAACAAAAAAGACGGCGGGAATTTCGACGGCGAAGAACTGAAACTCTGCGAGAGGATGGCGGCGCTGGCCGCTATCACGATCGAGGAGAAGGGACTCGCGGTAGATCTCGGGGAGAAGAAGGAGGTCCTCGCCCGGCTGAAGGACGTCACCAAGGAGTATCCGTCGGGAGACGGCGTGCTTGCCGTGCTGAAAGGAATAAATCTGGAACTTTACAGGAACGAGTTTGCCGTCGTGATCGGCGAGTCGGGCTGCGGGAAATCCACGCTTATGAATATCGTCGGCGGTATCGATTCGATGACCGGCGGCGAAATTACCGTGGACGGAAAGGATTTTTCGAAGATGAGCCGGGACGAGCTGACCGAATACCGCAGAAAGAAGATCGGCTTCATCTTTCAGGCATACAATCTGATGCCCAACCTGACGGCGCTCGAGAACGTGCAGCTGATTGCCGAACTCGCGGGAGACGCGATGCCTGCCGAAGAGGCGATAGAGAAAGTGCGTCTCGGCGACCGGAAGGACAATTTCCCGTCGCAGCTCTCGGGCGGACAGCAGCAGCGCGTCTCGATCGCCCGCGCCATCGTCAAGCGGCCGGCGCTGATACTCGCCGACGAACCGACGGCGGCGCTCGATCACGCCACCGGAATCGAGGTGCTGAGCGTCATAGAGGATATCGTAAGGCGCGACGGGGCTTCCGTGCTTATGGTCACCCACAACTCCGAGATCGCCAAAATGGCGGACCGTGTTATAAGAATGCGGAACGGAAAGATCTCGTCGATCCGTGTAAACCGCCATCCGCTTCACGCGGAAGAACTCGTCTGGTGAGCCGATGAAAAAGACACAGTGGAAGGACGCCTTCCGGAATATATGGAAGCAGAAGGTCTCTTATCTGTCGGTCGTTCTGATCGCCTTGCTCGGCGCCGGGTCATTTCTGAGCATCAGCTACGCGTCGGATTCGATGCGCGAGAACTGCGCGGAAAACTACGACGCGATGAAGTTCCGGAATATCGAAGTTATTTCGACGCTTCTTCTGACGCCCGGGGACCTCGACGCGCTGCGCGGACTCGACGACGTGACGACCGTCGAGCCGGTATGGCAGGCGGGGTGTAACCTGTTTTTCGGCGATAAAAAAGCGAAGGCGACGTTCATCACTCCGGGAGAAAAAATCAACGTTCCGATTGTAAAAGAGGGAAGACTTCCGGAGAACGTTGCCGAGTGCGCCGTTGAAAGCCGTATTGCGGAGGCGCTGGAGCTGCGCGTCGGCGACGTTATCGAGAACTTCGAGATGACCGACGACCTCGGGCAGTATTTCGCCCTCTGGGAGCCGATGACGGTCACCGGAATCGTCGAACACCCCGACCACCTGAGCAAGAGCCTTGAAGAGACCGGATACGTAATCGTTGTTGCTTCCGCCTTTGATCACGACAGTCTCGAAGGATGCTGCATGAAGGCGGAGATACTTGTCGGTCCGATGGAAGGAGTCGATCGCTTCTCGGAACGTGCGAAGACAATATCAGCCGGGATGATCGGGAAAATCGAAGCGCTGGCAAAGGAGCGCACGCCGATAAGGGACGCCGCGGTAAAGGAAAAGGCGTACGCAACAATCGACGAATACGAAAAGAACTATACGGAATTTCTCGCCGAGGCGAGAGCCGATCTCGAGAAGCTGAAAGCAGATCCGAACGCCTCAAAGGATGATATCGAAGACTGCGAGAGCCGCATTTCGTCGTACGAGGAGTCGCTTGCCGGTCTGGACGGTATGCGCGCCTCGGTTGAAGAGACGGCCAGGTCGCGCTGGGTCGTGCTGGACGAGAGGGGAAGCCCGAGCTTCGTTCAGCTGCTCGCCGGCGCCGAGAATATCGGAAGTCTCCGGACGTCGTTCGCGCTTATGTTCATCGTGATAAGTCTGCTCGTGGTGTTTGCGACGGTCAGCAAGATGGTGGACGAGCAGCGCACGCTGATCGGAACCGAAAAGGCACTCGGTTTTTACGGGCGCGAAATACTTCAAAAATATCTTCTTTACGGAGTGAGCGGCACGCTGATCGGCGATATCGCCGGCGCGCTGGCTGCGCGCTTCGTGCTCGAAGGAATCGCACTCGGCGGATACGGAAAGTACGTCAGCGTCGATATCACGAGATCCAGGTTTTCTCCGGGGATCACGGCGGTCGTGATTGCCGTCAGCGTCCTGCTCTCGGCCGCAGCCGTATGGCTCGCCTGCGGCAGGCTTGTCAGGACTCCGGTTTCTCAGCTTATGCAGCCGCCGGCTCCGAAAGGGAAGAAGGGCTCGTCCGGGGCGAAAAAGCGGATGCTCCCGCTATATTCCCGGCTGATACTGCGCAACGTGAGAACGGATATACGCTGGATCGCCGTTACCGTCGTCAGCGTGGCGGGGTGCTGCGCGCTGCTCGTCAACGGATTCACGCTTCGTCACGGCGTGACCGGCTGCGTCGAAAAGCAGTACGGGCAGGTCACTCTCTACGACTGGGAGATCGAGTGCCCCGATTACGCTGTGGAGGACGTGCTGCAGGTTCTTGACGACGCCGGAGCCGAAAGCTCCGCCGTTTACCGGACCACGCTCGTCACGAAGATAGACGATACAGGGATTGCCGACCTCTTCTGCGGAGACCTTTCCGAAATCAACAAAGTGTTTCATCTCCGGGATATCAAGACGGGCGAGGCGTTTACCGAAGCAGACGGCATACTCATTCAGAGAAAGCTTGCCGAAGTATACGGCCTTGACGCCGGGAGCGAATTCGAACTTTCCGACGGTCTTGGCAAGCTCGTTACGGTGCGCGTTGCCGGCGTGTTCGAAAACTATATCGGACTTCCGGCTGCGATGAGCTCCGCGTATTACGAAGAAACGTTCGGCAAGCCCTTCGAACGCAATATGATACTGGTGAATATGAACGGCGCGGACGAGACGGCGCTCGCGGCAAAACTCGACGAGATGTGGGAGATCAGCTCCTACGGCCCGGTAAACCGCTCTTCGTTCAGATCGTCCTCTACGATAATCGACGCTATAGTCGCGCTTCTGACGTTTATGGCGGGACTGCTCGCCGGAGTGGTGCTTATGAACCTGACGGATCTGTTCTTCACGCAGAAGAAGCGCGAGATGGCGATTATGCTCATAAACGGTTTTTCCGAAAAGGAGACCGTCGCGTATCTGCTGCGCGAGATTATCCCGACGACCGCCGTCGGAATCATTGTCGGGATCGGCGCCGGAGCGGTTATGGGGTACAGCATACTGCGTTCCATGGAGCAGTCGTTCGTTCAGTTCGACCGCAGCGTAAGTTTCGTCGCATGGGGGTTCGGCGCCCTGATAGCGATTGTTTTCGCCGCGATCGTAGACTGGATCGTGCTGCGCAGGATAAAGGGGCTGAAACTCACCGACGCGGCCGTTTGATATTACGGCTCATCCAATCCGAACCGTATGATTGATTTAATTCACTTTTTTCAGTATCAGGTTGAAAAGCCGGCCATGTTCGGCGCATTTCACCTCGTTTGCATAGCGGTAATAGCAATCGCGGCCGTAGCGGTGTCCGCAGCGTTCAAAAACTGTTCGGATAAAACCTGGAACTTGCGAAGATTTACCTGGACGCCTGCCTCGGCATGAAAAACGCGAATCGGCCGGGGAAATAATGCGGTATTGCCTTGAACGCGGCGAAAACTGGAGGTTTGACGAACCGTGAAAGAGATCGGATATTACAACGGAAAGATCGGACCGCTTGATGAGATGACGGTTCCGATGAACGACAGAGTGTGCTATTTCGGCGACGGAGTTTACGACGTCGCGATGACCCACTGCCGCAGGCCTTATCTTCTTGACCGTCATATAGACAGACTGTACAGATCGGCGGCACTTGTCAGGATCGGAATGCCTGTCTGAAAGGACGAACTGAAAAAGCTGGTCGGCGATCTTATCGGAATGGCCGACGACGGCGATCTTCTCGTTTACCTTCAGGTCACGAGAGCGACCGCCCCGAGATCCCACGCCTTTCCGCGAGGGACGGCAAATCTCTGGCTTACCGTGGGACCGAGGAAGATCGCCGGCAGAGAAGGCATTCAGTCGGTGATAACGGTCGAAGACGAAAGATATTATTTATGCAATATAAAAACGCTGAATCTCCTGCCGAACTGTCTTGCCGAGCAGGCAGCGAAGGACGCCGGCTGCGATACGGCGGTCTTTCACCGGGGAGAACGGGTCACCGAGGCGGCTCATTCAAACGTTCATATCATTTCCGCTGGAAAAGTGATTACTCCTCCGACAGACAATCTGATCCTTCCGGGGATCTCGAGGGCGAGAATGATCGAGATCTGTGCCGAAGAAGGTATACCCGTCGAGATAAGGCCTTTTACCCTCGAGGAAATGTGCGCCGCCGACGAGATCTTCACGACCAGTTCGACGTCACTCTGCAGTCGCGTGGGGAAGGTAGATCATACCGACAGAGGAATGAAGGACCCCGCGACCTTCCGCAGACTGCAGGATGCGATATACGCCGATTTTTACAGGCAGACGGAGACGGAGTGAAATGAAAAGAAAACCGTTTAGCAAAAATACGGCGGCGACCGTTCTGTCGGCGGCGACTGTCGTCGCGCTTCTGGTCTGCTGCGCGGTTCTCGGCGACCGTTCGATGACACAAAATCAGCTGTCGACGCTGAAAATCCTTGCCGTCGTCTGCGGCTGCAGTATTCTTTACTGCTTTTCCGTCGGCGAGATCACGAAGAATTATTCGCAGATGGACAAGCTCTGGAGCATACTCCCGGTCGCTTACGCGTGGATAACGGCGGCGCGCGGAGGTATGAAGCTCCGGCTTGTCTTGTTCGCGCTGACAGTCAGTGTCTGGGGGATCCGGCTGACCGTCAATTTTGCGAGAAAAGGCGCTTACAGCATCAGATTCTGGACGGGAGTCGAGGATTACCGCTGGAAGATCGTCCGTGGGTTTCCCATGTTCCGGAGCGCCCTCGCCTGGTCGGCGTTCGATCTGTTTTTCATCAGCATATACCAGAATCTGCTCGTTCTTGCCATCTGCCTTCCGGCGCTGGCGTGCATGGAATCAACGGAGCCGCTCGGAGCGTGGGACGTTGCCGCCGCCGTGTCTGCCGTTGCGTTCCTTGCTCTTGAAACGGTGGCGGACGAATACCAGTGGAGATTCTACAAAACCAGGAAAAAACTGCTTGCGGAGAGAGGTTCTCTTGAGTTGCTGCCGTTGCCGTATAACCTGGGGTTCAATATTTCGGGGCCCTGGGGATTCATGCGGCATCCGAACTATCTCGGAGAGCAGGGAATATGGATGAGTCTGTATTTCTTCACTCTCGGCGCCGGAGCCGTCCGGTTCGGAGTCTTCAGCGTTACGATGACGGGGCCGCTGCTTCTTATACTGCTGTTTATGGGAAGCTCGGCGCTGGGGGAATCGATTTCACTGAAAAAATACCCGAAATACGCCGATTATCGCGAAAAAGTGTTTAAATACCTGCCTTTGCGCAGGTACCGTGCGGATCAATGAACGGCTGCGTTCTTGTCACCGGCGCCGCCGGGGGAATGGGGCGCGAGACGGTAAAGTTTCTCGCTGACAGCGGATACCGCGTTTTTGCCCTCGACCGCGTGCCGGCTGAAGCGAGCGAAAACGTTTTGCCTGTCGTTGCCGACCTTGCGTCGCCCGAAAGCGTTGCGGCGGCGTTCGACGCGGTGCGCGCCGAAACGGACGAATTGTACGCGATAATTCATTTCGCCGGAATTTACCTGCTCGATTCTCTGATCGAGATCGAACCCGCTGATTTCGAGCGGATATTCAGGATAAATCTCGGCGGCGCGTATCTTGTCAACCGGACGTTCAGACCGCTTCTCGCGAAGGGGTCGAAGGTCGTTATGATAACCAGCGAGCTTGCCGTGCTCGATCCGCTGCCCTTTACCGGGATCTACGCGATCGCCAAGGCGGCGCTCGACAGGTACGCCTATTCTCTCCGGATGGAGCTTCAGCTGTCGGGTATAAACGTCTCGGTAATCCGGGCCGGAGCCGTCGACACCGGTATGATTCCCGAATCGACGCGTCAGCTCGACGAATTCTGCGAAAAAACCGAGCTCTATTCGCCGAACGCCGCCCGCTTCCGCAGGATCGTCGACCGTGTCGAGGCGCGGAAAGTGCCGCCCGCGAAGATCGCAAAAAAGGTTTGTTTGATACTTCGCGCCCGCCGCCCGAGGTTTGCGTATCAGGTAAACCGCAACCCGCTGCTTGTTATGTTTGACGCGCTGCCGCAGCGCTTAAGATTTTTTATCATCAGAAAGATCCTCGGCGGTTGAGACGCCGGAGAAAGGATAAACGATATGTATTACGACAACGTTCTCGATCTGATCGGCAATACGCCGCTCCTAAGTCTTGAGCAGACCACCGGGCTCAAACTGTATGCCAAAGCAGAGTTTCTCAATCCGGGAGGCAGTATAAAGGACCGGATCGCTCTCGGAATGATAGAGGAAGCCGAGAGGGACGGCCGGCTGAAGCCGGGAATGACGATCATAGAGCCGACGTCGGGCAATACCGGCATAGGTCTCGCCCTTTGCGGCGTCCGTAAGGGGTACCGGGTGATCATCGTCATGCCGGAAAACATGAGCGAGGAGCGCAAAAAGATCATCCGCGCGCTCGGAGCCGAACTCGTTTTGACCGACCCGAAGCTCAGCATCGGCGGTTCGGTGGAGGAGGCGGAGCGGATAGCGTCGTCGTCGCCCGATTATTTCATGCCTCAGCAGTTCCGCAATCCGGCAAATCCCCTGACTCACTACCGCACGACGGCGGTCGAGCTTGTCAGCCAGCTGGGGAAAAAGATTGACGTATACGTGTCGGGCATCGGCAGCGGCGGCACACTTCAGGGCGTGGCGCAGTATATCCTCGAGAGAAATCCCGACTGCAAGATAGTCGCCGTCGAGCCGAAGAACGTTTCGGCGCTGCTGGGCGACGAGCCGGGTCTGCATCAGATCCAGGGCATCGGCGACGGGTTTATTCCGGATATTCTCGATACGTCTATCATTACCGATATCGT
>CACZSP010000068.1 GCA_902783905.1 uncultured Ruminococcus sp. | reverse complement strand
GCAGCAGTTCAGCTCGATTTTTGATGAATAATCGTGCAAAAACGTCGCGGTCTCGCGACGAGAAATTTCTCTACGGGTTGTTGACAAACTCGCAAAGCGAGTTTTTTAACAACCCTAAAATAACGGAATCACCGGACGGTTCGCATTCGGCGGGTCGTTCAGTGATTCCGTTTTTGGTATTAAGGCGTCAGCGCTCCCTCGGCGCCGCCGCTGCGGTCGTATGTTCTTCGACGGGAGCTGTGCGGGTCACGGTCTGTTCCGGTCCGGGTACGGGGTCAGACGCCGTCCTCGTGGTTTCATAGGCGATTTCATCCGCGACAACACCGGTCCCGCCCGCGGGATTATCGAATAAACCGTATTTTTTGTACTGTTCCAGCGGCCCCGGGTCGGCGTCCGGATTCAGAAGAGCGTAATAATGCTCGGTCGTCAGCGCCTCAAATTTGTCGAAAAATTTTACGGCAACTCCAACGTCGGGCGACACTCCCTCGATCAGGTATATCCCGGCGTCTCCGCTTTCCGCGAGCAGGTCTGATCCTCCTCCAAGCGAGGACACCCAGCCAGCCCTGACGCGAACCTTTTCAAGCAGTTTCCCGACCTTTTCCGCCTCGATAACCATGCCGGATTCGTAAGACGAGTATTTTCCTTCACTGACGCGCCAGATATACGTTTCCATGTAAAACTCCGCACGGGTAATACCGACGTCGTCCCCCGGCAGCACCGATGTCACCGCCCCGCCGTCTTTCAGCATCGCCGGCAGCAGGGCGACCGCTACGATCGCTATCGCCGCCATGACGGCAGCGGCTGCCGCAATTATCAACCATCGCGGACCGCGGGACGATCCCGCCGTTTTTTTATCGGCGTTTTCGATCATATCGTCGTCAATCCCGCCGATCGCTTTTATCAGTTTATCGCTTTTCATTTCAGATATCCTTCTTTTTTCAGATAAACGGCGAGTTTGTCCCTCGTCCGTTTGAGTGTAACGAGTACTTTGCTCTGACCGAACCCGTAGCGTTCACAGATTATTTTCACCGGATCGAAATACCAGTACCTGCGGACGAAAACGTTCCTCTCGTCCTCCCCGAGCGAGCGGAGAAAAGCCGAAACAAGACGCGAAAGTTCGTTTTCCTCCGCCGTTTCGTCGGTCTGTCCGTCTCCGATCACTTCTTCCAGCTCGTCGAGAGGAGCCAGCGCTTCCGCAGGCACTCTTTTTTGGGCGTATCTTTCCCGCAGCCGGTCGACCGACAGGTCTCTCGAAAGTTTCCCGAGATAGGTTTTCAGATTCGACGGATTATGCGGGGGTATGCTGTTCCAGGCGGCAAGCAGAGCGTCGTTCAGGACCTCTTCAGAATCGCTTTCGTCGTGAAGCAGGTTCCGCGCGACGTACAGACAATATTTTTCGTATTTGTTTTTCGATTCCCGGATCGCTCTTTCGTCGCGTTCAAGAAAAAGCGCGACAATTTCTCTGTCTTCCATCTTCCTCCTCTTTCATATTAAAAGGCCTTTCACTCACATACCCGTAAAAAACCGGGAATTATTACACTTATTTTATAATATCCCGCCGTTTTTTACGTATTCGCTGGGAGACGTCGAAAAAGTCGCCCGGAAAACTCTGGAAAAATAATATCCGCTCGAATATCCGAGGGAATACGCGACCTCCCCGACCGACATCCCGGTCGAACGGAGCAGATCGAGCGCGCGGCGCATCCGCACCGAATTGACGTAATCCGAAACGGTAGTCCCCAGATGCGTCCGGAAAAGGCGCATTATATACTGTTTCGAATATCCGAATTTCCCGGAAAGCGCCGACAGCGAAAGCTCGCCCGAAACGTTGTCGCGCACGTACGCAGTCATCCTGACAAGCGCCGCCGGATATTCCGAATGGCCGGAAAGTCGGGCCGCGCCGGCCGCCGAAAGGGATATCAGCAGCCCTTCGAATATATTTGCCGTTCTTAATCTGTCAAGCTCATAAGTTCCGTTACGGGTCTCGTCGATGCGCGCGAACCTGTAACGGATCTTTTCTTCGTCGTCACCCGTTTCGATCAACGCCGGAATATAAATGTGATCGGGCGCGGGATCCGGCCAGGTGCGGGCAAGACGCGACGCGAGCTGACAGCTTTTCAGCCGCTTCATTTCATCCGCCACCTCCCCGTCCGCGGCTTCCTGTGCCGGTCGGGAAAGAGCAAAATGAACGTAATAAAACTCGCAGTCTTCGGTGACGGTCACACGGTACGCCTTCCCGGCGGGGATCATGTGACATCCGCCGCCTGAAACGCTGTAGCTCGACCCGTCCCCGAAATC
>CACZSP010000067.1 GCA_902783905.1 uncultured Ruminococcus sp. | reverse complement strand
GCTGCTTGAAGCCGGCGTCCATTTCGGACACCACACCAGAAGATGGAACCCCAAGATGGCGGAATACATCTTCACCGAACGCAACGGTATCTACATCATCGACCTGCAGAAGACCGTTAAGAAATTCGACGAAGCCTACGCTTTCGTCAGAGACCTTGCCGCATCGGGCGGAACGCTTCTTTTCGTAGGAACCAAGAAGCAGGCTGCCGACGCCATCAAGGAAGAAGCCGAAAAGTGCGGCATGTACTACGTCAACGTAAGATGGCCGGGCGGAATGATGACCAACTTCAAGACCATCAAGAAGTCGATCAACCGTCTCAACAGCCTGACCAGAATGAGCGAGGACGGAACCTGGGATATGCTTCCCAAGAAGGAAGTCGCCGCTCTCCAGAAGGAGCTTTCCGACCTTGAGAAGAACTACGGCGGCATCAAGACCATGGTAGACCTTCCGTCCGCCGTCTTCATCGTTGACACCAAGAAGGAAGCCAACGCCGTCAAGGAAGCCAAGAAGCTCGGTATCCCGGTGATCGCCATCGTCGATACCAACTGCGATCCCGACGACGCCGACTACATCATTCCCGGCAACGACGACGCCATCCGCGCCATCAAGCTCATCTCCTCCTCGCTTGCCGACGCCGTTATCGAAGGCAGACAGGGCGAGACCGGTTCCGATGAGTCCGCCGAAGGCGAAGAGACCGCCGAAGAGGAAAAGCCCGAGGCCGAGGAGACTGCAGCTCCCGCCGGGGAAAACTGATAAATGACAGGAGAAACTGATATGGCTGCCATTACCGCAAAAGACGTCGCCGCTCTCCGCGCTCAGACCGGAATCGGCATGATGGAATGCAAAAAGGCCCTTGTCGAAGCCGAGGGCGATATGGAAAAGGCGCTCAAGGTCCTTCGCGAAAGAGGACTTGCCGTCGCCGCCAAGAAGGAAGGCAGAATCGCCGCCGAGGGTGTCGTCGATATCCTGAGAGGCGAAGGCTGCGCCGCGATAATCGAGGTCAACTCCGAGACCGACTTCGTCGCTAAGAACCAGACGTTCAAGGATTTCGTGAAGGCGCTCCTTCGCACCGTCCTTGCTCTCCGTCCCGCCGACGTTCCCGCTCTTATGGCGTCGAAATACGACGGAACCGACCTGACCGTCGACGAGAAGCTCAGCGAGATGAGATTCACCATCGGTGAAAAGATCAGCATCCGCCGCTTCGACGTCCGCGAGGGTTACGTCGGGACCTACGTACATCACGACAGCAGCACCGCCGTCATCGTCTGCGTCGACACCGACGCCGCCGCCGCGGCGAAGCCCGAGTTTGCCGACCTGTGCAAGAAGCTCGCGCTTCAGGTCGCCGGCAACACTCCCGCTCCGACCTACGTCAGACGCGAGGAGGTTCCCGCCGCCGTCCTCGAGGAAGAGAAGAGGATCCAGGTCGCCGCTCTGCGCAACGATCCCAAGAACGCGAACAAGCCCGACAACATCCTTGAAAAGATCGTTATCGGAAAGATGAACAAGTTCTACGAGAACGTCTGCCTGCTCGACCAGGGAAGCATCTCGGAGGACGACATGACCGTCGGCCAGTTCGTAAAGTCTGTCGAAAAGCAGATCGGTGCCGCGATCAACGTAAAGGAATTCGTCCTCTACAACAGAGGCGAGGGCCTTGAAAAGAGAGAAGACAACTTCGCCGACGAGATCGCGAAGCTGACGCAGAAATAATCATAAAAGCGCCGGGGATCGTAAGATTTCCGGCGCTGTTAAAAAAAGGACAATGACAGAGAAAGCGATATTCGATCTCGACGGAACGCTTCTGGACACGAGCCCGGGGATTCTCGAAAGCGTCCGTTTTTCACTCCGCAAATACGGTTACCCGGAGCTTTCCGAAGAAGTGATGTATACCTTTGTCGGTCCTCCTCTCGTCGATTCGTATATGCGCTGCCTCGGCTGTTCGCGTGAAGACGCGGAAAAGCTCACGGCGGCATACAGGGAATACTATCCGACGGGTCCGATGTTCAACGCCGTTCCGTACGGCGGAATATACGACGCGCTCGCGAAACTGAAAAATCGCGGCGTTGTTCTTTCGATAGCCACGTCGAAGCCGGCGGTGTTTTCCTCCCGGGTCGCCGCCCGTTTCGGGTTCGACAGGTATTTTTCCGAACTCCGGGGTGCCGACCTGCAGGGAAAGCTTTCAAAGGCAGATCTGATCAGGGCGTGCGTCGGGCAGACCGATCCGCGCGGATGCGTCATGGTGGGAGACACGCAGTACGACGCCGAAGGAGCGTACGAGGCAGGAGTACCTTTTATCGGGGTTTCGTACGGTTTCGGCGACCGCGAAAAGATGAAAAAATACCCGACGGTCGGTACGGCCGATCACCCGTCGGAAATCGCGGGATTTATATCAGGGCTTTGAAGCTTTATATCGGGGCTGTTCAGAAACCCAGATCAATGATTTGGGCGTTTGGGCAGCCTTTTTCGTGCAAACAATTGAAGAGCGCGACAGAAATTACGATATCGTCCTGAAGAGGCAGCCTGTTATGGAAGAATCATCAGCGCGAAAGCAGAGTTAAGGCAACACCGCACAATTCGCGTGCGTAGATTGGCGAGAGCATTTTTTGCAAGTTTCCCGAAGGGAAACGTGTTCTCGGTTGAG
>CACZSP010000066.1 GCA_902783905.1 uncultured Ruminococcus sp. | reverse complement strand
GTTCGCACTGGCTCTCGGGCTTTCCCTCGGCGAAACGAAGGAGATGCTGATGAAGGCCGGGTACGCCCTGTCTCACAGCAGCAAATCCGACATTATTATCGAATTTTTCCTGACTAAGGGTATCCACGACGTCGCTACGATAAACGACGCGCTGTACGAATTCGATCTGCCGGTCCTCGGAGGATGAGATCCTCCCGCATAAAAATCCCGGGCTTTTTCGCGCCGTGCGGCGCGTAAAGCCCGGGATTTTTGATAAATACTGTCAGATCTCGAACAGATCCTTCGGAGATTGCGTGAAATCGTAGGCGCCGCCTTCAAGTATGGCTACCATATCTTCGATGCGGCAGCCGTATTTTCCTTCGATGTAGATCCCCGGCTCGACGGTGACGACCTGGCCGGGTATCAGCTTTTTCGACAGAGCGGCGCGGGGCGAAAGATTCGGCGCTTCGTGGATGTAAAGCCCGACTCCGTGTCCGAGACCGTGGCCGAAGCATCCGGCGTATCCGGCGTCGTTTATGATTTTGTCGGCGATCAGATGCATTTTGCGGCATCCGCTGCCGGGGCCTATGACGTCCAGAACGGCGGTCTGGGCGGCGAGTACGGTATTGTAGACCTTTTTAATCTCCGCGTCGGCTTTTCCTATCACTATCGTGCGGGTCATATCGGAGCAGTACCCGTCGACGTTTGCGCCGAAGTCCATTGTCAGGAATCCCTTTTCGAGTTTCACGTCGCGCGGTACTCCGTGAGGTCTCGACGACGCGCTCCCGGATACGGCGATCGTGTCGAATGCGGCTCTTTCCGCCCCGCGGGATCTCATAAAGAACTCGATCTCAAGGGCGACCTGCTTTTCGGTCATGTCCGGACGGATCCACTCGAGTATATGGGAAAACGCCGCGTCGGTGATCGCCTGTGCGGCTTTCATCGTTTCGATCTCGCCTTCGTCCTTGAATTCACGGAGAGCGTCGATAAGAGCCGACGCGCCGCCCGAAACGGTCATTCCCTCAAAGGTATCGGCAAAGCGTTTTTCCGCCGCCATCGGAAGGGTCTCCTCCTCAAGCGCCACGGCTTTTGCTCCGGTTTCGCAGAGTATTTCCTTTGCCGCCTCCGACATACGGACTTTCGGCATGATAATTTCAAATTCTGCCGCAGCCGGCGACGCCTTGGCGGCTTCGATATAGCGGAAGTCGGTCAGAAGCGCGGCGCGATCACGGGTGACGACGACAAGTCCGTCGGTGTAGGGGAAACCTGTCAGCCAGCGCTGGTTGACTTCGCTCGATACCACGAGAGCGTCGTAGCCGCTCTTTGCGAGGGCTTCTTTTGTTCTTGAAAGATGTGACATGGGTTACCTCTTTATTTTGCTGATAAGTATTGTTTTTTCATCGTGAGAGCGTCGGCGTCCTGGGTACCCGCCGATTCGCAGATGATGCGGGGACACAGACCGTCCCGTGCGATCACTTCGGCAAGGGGGGCAAAGTCCGGTCCGAATCCTCCGGTATCGCCGTCGAAGGTCAGATGACGCTTTTCGCCGGAGGAGGTATATTCTATGTGAGAAAAGTGGCAGTGCAGATACAGGGCGTATTCGGCTCCGAGCGCGTCCCCGATCATATCGAATACACGCCGGTACGCCGCGGCGTCCGGGAAAACTCCGCCGCATTCACGGGCGTTGAGGTGACCGAAATCTACGACCGGGCAGAAGACCGGGTCGATCCTGCAAAGTTCGATGACTTCTTCGAGAGTGCCCAGCTGGTTCTTCTTTCCCATCGTTTCAAGCCCCAGACGCACCGGCGGCTGTCCGAGCTTTTCAAGAGTCTTCCGCAGGGTATCTGCTGCAAGGGAAAGGGCCTCTTCGCGGCTGATCTTCGCCGCGCTGCCCGAGTGGATGACAATCGTGTCGGCGCCCAGCAGAACCGCCGCGCGGATCGACTGTTCGATATAATCAATGCTTTTGAGCCGCTTTTCCGGCTCGACTCCCGAAAGGGAAATAAAATATGGGGTATGAAGGGACATGGCTACGCCGAGTTCCTTCGCGATACCGCCGACGGCGGAGAGAGAGGCGTCTGACGCGTGCAGGCCGTTGCCGGCCTGGTATTCGTAGGCGTCAAGCCCGAAGGACGCCACCCATTTTATTACTTCGGCGGTACCTTTTTTTCCGGATGAGCCGAAAGCGTCCGAGGCTCCGGCTGGACCGAAAAGAGCGGTTTCGTATTTTATCATCGGTTTCTCCCGGTCGAGGGCGGACGGATGCCGGAACGCCGGCGCCGGCCGCCGGAAAAGTGTAAAATGAAGGTTACAGCAGAGGACCCCTCCGGCGGTACAGACGCATGGGGATCCTTTCAAGCAGGCGCTTAAATCTGAAAAACAGAGTTTTTTTGTCTTTGATGGGGGTGACTTTTATCGCGCGGATACCGACCCGGTGCGCCATCCATACGTCGGTGAATATCTGATCTCCGACGACGAGCGTTTCCTCTTTTCGGGTGCCGAGGGCATCCAGAGCGGTCAGAACCGCTTTTTTTGATGGCTTGCGGCAGTCGAAAAATGCCGGAAGTCCGGGAAGGCGGTTGAAAAGTTCGACCCGATCCCTGCCGTTATTTGAAACGAGACAGACGCCTATCCCGGCGCCCTTCAGGGATCCGAACCAGGACAAAAGCTCTTCGTCCGGCTCAGGCTGTTCATATGGCGCTAGTGTGTTGTCGATATCGAGTATAAGCCCGCGGATCCCGCGGACGCCAAGGAAGGACGCCGTAAGATCTCGCCAGGTCCCCAGAACGAGGTCCGGCACGAATGGATTATTAATCATTGAGGAGGAAACAGAATAAAAGCACGGGTAAATTTAACCGGATCGGCGATATAGATTCCGTATGCTATCATGATCTGCCCTGCGTAGTAAAAGAGAAGGGAAATCCTGCCGAGGGATTTTCTTTTCTTTTTTCCGTACATCGTCACCGCAAGCAAAAGATCGCTGACGAAAAAGAAGACGGCGCCGGGGGCGATAACGTAAAATCTCGGGTCCGACGACGTCAGCGCGGATACGACTGCGCAGGAGGCAGTAAAAGCGAGAAGGAAGGCGTATAAGGGGACTGCAATCCGCATTCCTCCCCGTACGTCGAGAAGGAGGAGCAGAGGGAGGGTGATCACGGCGGCGAGCACCGCGGCTGAAGCGGCGGAGATCCCCGCGATCTCCGGATGCTCCGAGATGAAAGCCGCGGAATAAAGCAGATGACCTGCCGCAAAAGAAAGGACTCCTCCGGCAAATTTTTTTCCTCTGCCGGAGGCGCTTTCAAGCAGAAGGTCTCCGACGGCTCCCGCCGTCAGACCAGCCGTCGTCAGGAGAGGGAACAAAAGAGGTCCGGTATCGAATTCCCAGAAACATAACGACTGAAAGATACCCAGCAAAACGAAACAGAAGGAAGCCGCCGCCTTCCGGCGAAGCCGGGCTTCCGGCTTTTTTCCGAATACGTATACGAGCGCAAGGCAGACGCATACGGCTGCGAGGGCGAGTCCGATATACGCGTGAAACGAACAGGCATACAGCAATATCGCCATCAGGATCGAGGTCAGAATGTCTTTAATCATTATGCTTCCTTGTTCCGCGACAGTCGTCCGGAGGGAATTACCGGAGCGGGAAGAGCCCGGGTATGACAGTCGAATGATCTGAACGCCGGTCTTTCAGCGTTCCGGGGTGCCGCGCTGCAGACGGGGCACCCCGGTGTGTTATAACGGGTAGGCGCGGGCTCCGGATCGTCCGGAACGCGCCGCAAAAGCGGGCTTAAGGCTTGGTCACTATTGCCGAACCGACGGAGTAGGGGATCGGGAAGACGGTTATCGTCCCTTCGCTTCCCGCTACGAGAGTTTCCTTGTAGTTCGGGTTGTCGGAGGTGTTTACCAGAACTCTGTTGTAATCCTTGGTAACGTAACTCGGATAAGCCTCTATGCCCTGAGGCCAGAGAACGGTTGGAGGAGCCATCTTCTTGTAAGCGGCTATGGTACCTTCGCTGGTACCCCAGGTGGTGTATCCGTGGTGGGCGACCTGAACTATATCTGAACGCAGGTAGTCTCCGTAGTATCTGGAACTGGAAAGGAAGGCGGGCCCGGTCGCGTCGCCGGTGCTCATGTAGACGGTCTGTTTCCCGGTCGCGGCGTCGGTGAAGGTCATCTTCATGATGAGAGATGTGGTGTTGAACGCCTGTGCGATCGCGGGAGCGTAGTTTTCGATGGTGTAGAGCGTTTCGAGTTTGAGATCGGCAATGTGATAGACGTGGCCGACGTGGGTGACGACGATGTCGGCGTCAAGGTAGGCGGCGGCGTCGTAGACCTTGGTCCAGGCGCTTCCCTCGGAGGAGGACCAGTTGGAAGAGCCCTGCGACAGATAGTAGTTGATCGCCTTGTTTCGCTCGGTGTCGGACATAAAGTTGATTATGAAGCGCTCGAGCTTTATGTTCTGGGATTTGAGACGCTGATACTGGGTGCCGTTGAACAGACCTGAGTGGTCTCCGTGAGCGTGGGTGATGATCCAGCCG
>CACZSP010000065.1 GCA_902783905.1 uncultured Ruminococcus sp. | reverse complement strand
CCCCTTTTTATAGCTGCGAAGCATCATATTATCGATTATATCCATATTCCCGACAAGTCCCATTCCGAGCCGGTCTTCGGGGACGAAGGAAAGGCGGATTCCGAGATCACGTATCTGAAGAGGCGTTTTTGCGCGCAGATTAACAAGTTCTCCCGTTTTGTGGTGCAGATAGGTTATCTCACCCGAATCGGCGGCGTGCAGTCCGGCTATCGTTTCGAGCAGTTCTCTCTGTCCGCTTCCGGCTATACCCGCTATACCGAGGATCTCGCCCGCCCTTGCGCGGAACGATATATCGTTCAGAACCTTCACGCCCTCGTGATTCGTCATGTTCAGATGATTGACGATCAGACGGTCGTAATCCTTTGCGGGAGGAAGACGCTTTATATTCAGTTCGACCTTTTCGCCGACCATCATATCGGTCAGTTCCTGCTCCGTCGTTTCCGAAGTGTTTACGGTGTCGATATATCTGCCCTTGCGAAGAACGGTGACCCTGTCGGATATCGCCATAACCTCGTGCAGCTTGTGTGTGATGATGATAATCGACTTCCCGTCATTCCGCATGCTGCGCAGGACGGCGAAAAGCTTTTCGGTCTCCTGCGGAGTGAGCACGGCCGTCGGCTCGTCAAGTATCAGTATGTCCGCTCCGCGGTACAACACCTTGACGATCTCAACCGTCTGCTTTTCGGAGACCGACATTTCATATATTTTTTTCCTGGGATCGAGAACAAATCCGTAACGCCCGCATATCTCCGAGACGGTTTTTGCCGACGCGGCGGGGTTGTATCTCTTTCCGTCGTTGATTCCGAGAATAATATTTTCGGTCGCCGTGAAAACGTCTACCAGTTTGAAATGCTGATGGATCATTCCGACGCCGAAAGCGTGACTGTCCTTGGGGGAATTGATGGTCACCTCTTCCCCGTTTATAAAAATGGTTCCTTCATCCTGATGATAGATCCCGGAGATCATATTCATCAGCGTAGTCTTGCCGCTTCCGTTTTCCCCGAGGATGGCAAGTATTTCCCCGCGGCGCAGCTTGAGATCGACGTGATCGTTAGCCGTTATATTTCCGAACCGTTTGGTGATACCCCTCAGTTCGAGAGCAAGTCGTTCTTCAGACATTTCGTCTCCGTTACGAAAATTCCGTATACCGGAATTTTATATTTGTAAAAAACCGCTTGAGGGCGGGGTTGAGCGCCCCGCCCTCGTTGAAAAATGAGGTGATATCAGTCGCCGTAATTGACGTTCTTGTTCTCGATACCGTCGATGATGAGATCGAAGTAAGGAGCGGAACGGAAGTCAGAGGCGTTGGATTCGTCAAAGTAACCGTTGACGATAACGTTCTTGTTGCCTTCGGCGGTGAAATCTCCGTCGACGTCGGCAAGGTACTCGGTGAGAGTTTTGCCCTCAACGGTGAACTTGGAGGTGTCGAATACGTGGAGCGTACCGGCCTTGAAGGCGTCGATGGCGTCCTTTATTGCCTTTTCGGTTCCGTCGGCGCAGGCGTCGAGGTTGATACCCGAAAGGACGACCGATCCCTCGTTGATACCGCCGCACCAGTCTTTGTCAATGGTGCCGTTATTCACGACGGTCTTGATTATGTAAGCGAAGTACACGGACCAGTTGATCGCGGAGGAGATAAGGAAGGTGTTGGGTCCGGCGGAATAGGTGCTTCCGTTGTAGGAAACGTTGGGAACGCCGGCAAGTTCGCAGGCTGTCGGAGCTCCGAGAGAGTCGGCGTGCTGGCTGATGAGAACGCACTTGTCGGTCGTAATGAGCGACTGAGCGGCTTCCTGTTCTCTGGTGGGATCATACCAGGAGCCGGTGTATCTGACTTTCATGGTAGCGGTCGGGCAGACAGAACGGGCACCGAGGAAGAAGGAGGTCAATCCGGAGACGACTTCCGCGTAGGTGAACGCTCCGACGTAACCGATAACGGCTTCTTCTTCTTTGATCTTTCCTTCTTTGATCATCTCGTTGAGCTTGAGACCGGCGGCGATACCGGCGCAGTATCTGCCCTCGTAGATGTTGGCGAAAGCGTTATGGAAGTTGGCAAGGTCGCTGTTGCCGTACTTCGAGGAGGTTCCGGTAGCGTGGCAGAACTGAACGTTCGGATACTCTTTGGCGGCTTTGGCCATGAAGGATTCGTGTCCGAAGGAGTCCGCGAAGACTATCTTGCACCCGTTGTTGGCGAACTCGACAGCCTTGTTGTAGCAGTTGTCGTCTTCGCCGATGTTGGTGGCGACGAGAACCTGCTCGTCCTTGAGTCCGAGAGCTTCCTTGACTCTCTTGAGACCGTTGATGAAGTTGGCGTCGTAGGTCGAGTTTTCGTCGTGCAGGCAGATAAGTCCGATCTTGAACTCAGCCGGTACGTCGAATTTTTCGACGGCGGGAATGGGAAGAAGAGCATCGCTCTCGCCCTTGACGTCATCGCCGGAACTGTTGCCGCATGAAACAAAGCTCAGTGCGAGCGCGGCGACGCAGGTCAGCGCGAGAATGAAAGATACCGCTTTCTTGAACATAACGTTCCTCCTGAAAATATAAATTTTTAAATTTACCATTAAAAGAACGGAGACCGGCCCTGTAAACCGATCTCCGACAATACGGGCAGAAAAACAAAGATTTTCTGCACAGTATACTGATATCAGCTTATAGTCGGAAGATTTACGGTTATCCGGTAGAAACTTTCTGCCCATATTGCAGATGATATATAAGCGGGTCGGTTTTTCACCGACGATAAAATTATATCATTCCGGGGTGATTTTGTCAAGGATTTTGAGAAAAACTGCCGCGATTTGCGACATTTTTTTCAAATCACCCGCAGCGTTTATGCGTGCACCTCGTCCCAGGTCTCCCGCAGCGTCCGCAGCATGGCTTCGGCTGCCGCTTCCGGGTCCTTCGCCTTCATAACGCCCGACGTGCAGCCCGTGGCCTGAGCCCCGGCTCTGATGACGTTTGCGACGTCGTCGGGACCGGAGATCCCGGCTCCCTGGAGCACCATAATGGAAGGATTGATCTTCCTGACCGCCTCGATGGTATCCCTGACGTAGCCCATATCGCTTGCGACACCGGTACCGATAAGATCGGTCGGTTCCGCCACTATGAGATTCGGAGACATCAGGGCCACCTGTCTGATTTCCTCGACAGTGTCGGCGCAGACGATCGTCGCAAGTCCGACCTCGTCGGCGCGTTCGATCGTCCTCTTCAAAGTATCCGGATCCAGCTTCTTTTCGGCGTGATTGAGCATGACGCCTTCGGCACCGGCGTCGCGGAGAGACTCCAGCAGTACCGAGCCGAGCCCGCGTCCCGGAAGGAGCGGATCGGCGTGCTGAGCGAATACGTGAACGTATTTCGTATACTGGGCGATCATCCTTATATCGGCGTACTGCGGCGTAAGGATAACGTCCAGATCGTATTTGTGGGCTATCTCATCGACGGCAAGCGCGAGTTTCAGCATGCGCTCGCCCCACATTATGCATTTCGGTCCTATTTCGAAATAGGGCGCACGAATTGAAAAACCGGAATACATTTTTCGTCTCCTTTACAGTTCGACAACGTCTATCCCGAGGATGCGGCAGAGGTCTCTGATCGCGGCGCGGTTGTCGCCGAAGGTAATGATATAATGCTGGCAGGCGACGTTGTCGGCAAAACGCTCGACGTCGGGTATCTCGATCTCGAGAGCCGAAAGCTGCGGCGCCGGTTTGTCCCAGCCGCATTCTTCCCACTTCGGAGGAGTCTTCCCGAGGCCGCGGATGATCTGCATGACGTACTTTCCGTCCTTATACGTCAGTCGTGACATGGTCAGGACGCCGGTCTTGACCTTGGAAACGTTGAGAATGCCCTGGCTGAGCAGTCCGAAAGCGGCCGGAAGAACGGTGTACGTGTCTCCGTCAACCATATCGGCGGCGACGAAATCCGGAACCCCCGCGAGGACGCTGCTTTCGAAAAATTCGTAAAATTCAAGATATCCGGCAAGCTGTCCGGTAAGACGGTTCATCATGAGCTGGGTGACGGCTCCGAGAGAATCGTTTTCCGGAACGGTAGTGTAACCGTCTTCGGAAAGAAGCATGAAGATCGGAGCGGGCGGAAAACCGCAGAGCTTTTTCATCCCGTCCACGTCCTTGATCGAAATCGATCTGTATCCGCGTTCGTCGGCTATCTTCTTTACGGCAAGATAATACCCCGCGGCCTTCTCAAGCGCTTCCCGGTTGGCGGGTTTGAGAAAATGCCATTTGAGTATCCGGTCGTTTATTACCTTTTCGACCTCTGCCGGATCAAGTTTTTCGTATCTCTGGGCGATCTCAAGCATCTCGAAGGTCTCGATCTCGACGCCGGTCGCCTTTTTAAGCGAAATCCCGTCATAAAGAGTGCCGTAAAGATTCATATCCCTGTAACCGGCCATACCGACTTTGTCGTGAAGAAGAGCGCTTGAAGCTGAGGCGGCGCGGCAGAAGAAGGCGACGTCGGCCGAACGGGTCTTTTTGCCGATCACGTCGTAAACGTACTTGAATTTATAACCTAGCCCCTCGAAAGTCGCCCGCAGACCGGTTGTCCCCGCCTGATCGGCGGTCGTCACGAGAGTGTCGCCCTCGTACCATCCGCAGAGTCCCCACAGGACCATCGGAAGATGTCTGTAAT
Organism: uncultured Ruminococcus sp.; assembly: GCA_902783905.1. Lineage (GTDB taxonomy): Bacteria > Bacillota > Clostridia > Oscillospirales > CAG-272 > CAG-390. The sequence continues at coordinate 2,344 of CACZSP010000065.1, read as the reverse complement.
ACTCGGTAATTTTTACGACGGCGTGAGTCGGAATCCAGCCGGCGACGCAAAGGACAAGTGAATCAAACTTCTCTCCCGAAAGCGCGGAAAGCGCTTTGGCAATATCCTTTTCCTCATAATCGTCGGAAATCGGATAGACGGAAACCAGCTCGATCCCTTCATTTTTAAGCGCCTCTTCGGCGGCTTTGCATTTCCTGATCACAACTTCGACCGGCGTGTTGACCTCGCCGAATCCGACAAATGCAGCTTTTGACATTTCTAATATCCTTTCAGTTGAGTAGATTATCGATTTTTACAAATCTTTCGTAAGCGGCCGAATAATCGTCTTCTCCGGGGAGATACTCTTTCCCGCAGGTCACGAAGACCGAAGCGGCTTCGGAGATCGATTTGAAAGTACCTTCACCCGCAGCGGCTATCAGAGCCGTTCCGAGACAGGCGGTCTCGCTTTCGCGCGGTACCCGGAGGGTCTTGCAGGTAACGTCGGCTTTTATCTGCGCCCAGAGCGGACTCGAAGCGCCGCCGCCGGTGATTCTGATTTCGCGTATCCCGCCGGTTCCGATATATTCAAGATCCTGACGGAGAATAAAAGCGATCGATTCCATTATAGCCCTGGCAAAATGTGCGCGGGTGTGCTGAAGAGTAACGCCGGAAAAAACGGCCGTCGCGTCGGGATTGTATTTCGGCATTGTCGAACCAGTAAAATACGGAAGCAGGGTCATCCCGTCGCATCCGGGCGGAACGTCCTTTGCGATGCCGTCAAGTTCTTTGAAAGTATAATTCTCGCAGAAATTCGTTCTGAACCATTTAAGAGCCATCCCGGCGGTTCCCGACCAGAGAATCCGGCAGTATTTGCCGGGTATCGCGTGAATATGACACGGAATGATGCTTGACGGATCGAAAGGAGGAATTTCGCCGGTCATAGCGCAGATCGCCATAATCGTACCCGTCATTTCGCTTATGACCGATTCGTCGGTAACTCCGCATCCGAGAGTGCCGGCAATCTGATCGAGAGTTCCCGACACCACTTTTATTCCGTTATACGAACCGACGATTTCACCGGTACCGACAACCGAGGGGAGCTGTTCTTCTCCGATTCCGATAAAGACGAGCATTTCTTTCCACCAGGAGCGGGAGCGAATGTCGAAATAAACGGACGACGACTGGATACAGGGTTCCGTCACGAATTTTCCGGTCAGACGGAAAAGGATCCAGTCTTCAAGCAGAAATATCTTTTTTGTTTTTTCGAAAATCTCCGGCCTGTTCCGCCTGAACCAGAGAAGCTTGCAGGCCGGCCAGCCGGCCGTGATTTCCGGCTGCCCGGTCACGTCGTAAACGGTTTTGTTGCCGAATTTATCCTTAATGATTTCCGCCTCGGCCGACGCGCGGTTGTCCAGCCAGACGACGGCGGGACAAAGCGGTCTTCCGAAAGCGTCGGTCAGTATCATGGTCTCGCCCTGTGTATCGACCGAGAGCGCGTCGATCCTCCCGCATTCGGCGGTCAGTTTTTCGACGGCGCGTTCGACTATCGCGAAATATCTGTCCGCGTCAAATTCGATGAAGGTCCCGCCGCCTGAATAATCGAGCGTGTAATCCTCCGAATACAGTCCGAGGCGCTTTCCCTCGAAATCGAAAACCGCGGCTTTTACCGAGGTGGTTCCGATATCGATCCCAAGAAATTTTTTATCCGTATTTTTCATTTTTCTTCACTTTTCGCTGTTCAATGATGTCGGTTGTCAGTAATAGCTGTCGGTTGTCAGTGGGCAGTGGGCAGTTGTTATTAGAGTTGTCAGTGGCAAGTGGGCAGTTGTCAGTTGATACCAAAAAAGAAAAATTCTGCCCACTGCTCACTGTCCACCGCTCACTGCTCACTGCCCGCTTCTTTCAGCCTCTCTTCGGCTCAAGCTTTCCGTCGCGCATAACGAAAATGCGGTCGGCCCTTTCGGCGATGCTCGGGTCGTGAGTAACGACGACAAGGGTCTGCCCGAGCGTTTCCTTCGTTCTGAGAAGAAGCTCCAGCACTTCGTCGGCGTTGGCTCTGTCCAGGTTTCCGGTCGGTTCGTCGGCAAAGACGATCTGCGGACGGTTGATCAGCGCACGCGCGATTGCAACCCGCTGCTGCTGACCTCCCGAAAGCTCGCTGGGAAGATGATGCAGTCGGTCGGCAATCCGAAGTGTGGCCACAAGTTTTTTAAGGTGCTCCTCGTAGGTATACCCCTCCTTGCGGCACATAAGAGTAGGTATCAGGATGTTTTCAAGAGCCGTGAACTGAGGAATAAGGTTGTGGCTCTGAAAGACCATACCTACGAAATTACCGCGGAAAACGGCAAGGTCGTCCGGGCTCATT
>CACZSP010000064.1 GCA_902783905.1 uncultured Ruminococcus sp. | reverse complement strand
TTCGGAGACAGCATCAGCTTTCTTATCACCGGAGGAAGCAGGATAGACCCTGACGTCATCGGATTTTTCAACATAATAGGATACCGCCTTGCAAACGGTTACGGTATGACCGAGATCGGTATAACCTCGGTCGAACTGACGTCGGGTGATTTTCTTTACGAAGGATTCGTCGGAGCGCCGTTTTTAAACGCCGAGTATTCGATAAACGACCGCGGAGAACTGCTCGTCAGGGGAAAGGTCATCGCGTCATATATAATCGAGGGCGGTATAAAAACGCATACCGACGGCTGGTTCAATACACGCGATCTTGCCGAGTGCGTTTCGGGTCATTACAGGATCCTGGGCAGGTCCGACGATCTGATCGTCGGCGCCAACGGAGAAAACGTCAATCCGTCGGTCGTCGAGCCGCTTTTGCGTCCCGAAGGCGCCGAAGACGTATGTCTGATCAAGGAAAAAGCAGGGGACAGCGAAGAACCCGTCCTGCTTGTTTCGGTCAACCGCTTCATTTCATCCGAAAAGCTGGAATCGATCGAAAAAGAAACCAAACGGCTTGTCTCGGACGCAAAGCTTGCCTCCTCGATAAAAAGGATCGTTTTCGTGACCTGCCCGCTCCTCCGGGACGACGAATTCAAACTGAACAGGAAAAGACTTTCCGACGACTTTGCCGCCGGCCTGCTTCCTACGACCGACCGGGAAAAATCGGAGGCGGAAGGCGAAGACGACGAGCTGATATCAAGGATAAAATCCTTCATTTCAGCCGCCCTTGACCTGCCTCTCGGCGATATTCATTCGGATTCGGATTTCTTTACCGATCTCGGCGGAAGCAGCCTCGATTATTTTGCCGTCGTATCTCAGCTTGAGGATGACCTCGGCGTTCCCTTCCCTTCTGACGGCGAAAACGGACTTAAAACGGCAAGAGGTTTTGCGGATTTTGTCAGAAAGGAAAAGAACCTCTGACAGTTTCGATATGATCGCATTATTCAATTTATTTGTAAAACTTACCGGATGGCCGGTCCAGTATTTGTGCTTCCGGACCAAAGTATATTACGCGGACCGGAAAAAGTCCGGCCGTATGATAAAAGGACCCGCGATAATTGTTTCCAATCACACCTCGGTTTTCGATTACGCGGTCTATCTTTTCGTCTTCTGGTCGAGAACGCTCCGTTTTCAGATGGCGGAGGTGCTTTTCCGGAAGAAACTGCTGGGATTGTTTCTGAGGATGATGGGCGGGATATTCGTCGACAGATCTTCTTTTGATTTCGGATTCATCTCAAAATCCGAGAATATCCTGAAAAAAGGCGGGATCGTCGGTATATTCCCCGAGAGCCGGCTTCCGCTCCCGGACGAAGAACGCCCGCTTGAGTTTAAACCGAGCGCCGCTTTTCTGGCGCTTTCGTCAGGGGTACCGGTGATACCTGTTTATACAAACGGCTCGTATTTCAAAAGAAAGCGCGCGAGAGTAATTATAGGAACTCCGGTAAACGTTTGCGATCTTTCGGATCCGTCGCTCGGAGAAAAGGAAAATCTGCGGCGGGTTTCGGAAAAACTCAGGGAAATAATAATCGGACTGGAGAAGTCGCTCGATGAGCAAAAATGACCGCGAGCGCGGAAAACTGTTTTCATTCAGATACCTGATACACGATTTTATCAAGATCACCGCGTCGATACCCGGAATGATATGGTTCAGGCCAAAATGGTACTATGAATCCGACGCCGCAAAGAAACGCATACGCAGCGGCGCGATGATCATTTCGAATCACTACGGCAAGTACGATCCTGTTTATCTCATGTTCGCCGTATGGTACCGGAGACATCATTTTATCTGCGGTCGCGAGTTTTTCGACGGCAAGTGGAGATTCCTGTTCAAATCATTCCTGTGTATCCCGGTGGACAGGCAGAATTTTTCGATCAATTCACTGCGCGAAATATCCGAAGAACTGCTTCGCGGTTCCCTCGTGACCATTTTTCCGGAAGGACACATAAACACCTCTGAGGGCGGTATGGCGTCCTTTAAGACCGGTATGGTTCTGATGGCGCTGCAGGGAAAAGCGCCGATTATACCCGTCTACGTCCAGCCCAGAAAGCATTTTTACAGTCGCCTGCGGGTGGCGATCGGCGAACCGATAGATATCACGGCAAAATACGGAACACGTCCGAAGCTTTCGGAAATCCAGATGATCGCCGACGACGTACGCACAAAAGAAGATCAACTCAGACAGTTAATAAAATAAAACCGGCAGAATATAAGGAGAAGCTATGAAATTCCAGACACGGGAACTGTTCAGAAAATACACCCCGGACGATCAGTTTGAAAAGATCGTCGAAACCGCATCCGTTTCGGAAATGTGGAAAAGATGCCTGACCGAATATCAGGACGCGATCGCCGTCACCGACAACGGTACCGAATACAGCTATAAAAGGCTTGAAGAAGACGCCGCGGGCTTTCGCACGCTTCTCGCCGGTATCGAAGGAACGAGGATCGGTATAATCGCTCCTAATTCTTATGATTTCGTTAAAGCGTATCTCGCGATAACCACTCTCGGTAAAACCGCCGTTCTGCTTCCCGCGCATCTCGACGCCGGAACGGTTTTCGGCTGCACGATGATGTTCGGACTTTCCGCCGTCGTATACGCACCGGAGTTCGCGGAAAAAACGGCAGTCGTCGGCGCGCGCCGCCCGGACGTGAAGCTTATCCCGGCTGACAGTCTTTCCGATGAAAAAACGCCCCCGGTCGAGTGCGACGGTTCGGTTCCCTGCGCCATCGTCTTCACCGGCGGTACAACGGGAAAGAGCAAGGGGGCTCTCCTTTCGAACCGCGCCGTAATGGAAGGGACGGTGAACGGATGCTACGGCTATCCCGACGTATTCGGCCAGAGATATCTTCTTATCCTTCCGCTCACTCACGTTTTCGGACTTATACGCAATCTTATGACATCCCTTTACACCGGAAGCAATCTTTACATCTGCCGCAACAACAAGGATATGTTCCGTGACGTTGCCGTTTTCAGACCCACAATAATGGTCATGGTACCGGCGCTGGCGGAAATGGCGCTGACTCTTTCAAAGAAATTCGGCAGGAATATGCTCGGCGACAGCCTTCGCTGCATAATCTGCGGCGCGGCGCCGGTGTCTCCCTTCCTGATCAAAGAATACGACAGACTCGGCATTAAACTTCTTGCGGGATACGGTCTCACCGAATCAGCCAATCTGGTTTCCGGAAACCCCGAAAGCCTTGCAAAACCCGAATCGGTAGGTATTCCCTTCCCCAACCAGGAGTTTCTCATCTCGCCTCAGGGCGAGCTCTGGCTGAAAGGTAAGAATATGATGGACGGATACGTCGGAATCGAGGAACCGGACGCTTATGAAGACGGCTGGTTCAAAACCGGCGACCTCGTCAGACTTGACGAAGACGGATTCCTTTACATAACCGGCCGTATCAAGGAGATCATCGTTCTTCCTTCGGGGGAAAACGTATCTCCCGCCGAAGTCGAGACCTTTTTCAACGAGCCGTCCTTCATTCAGGATTCGCAGGTCTTCGAGGATGAAAACGAATCGGGGCAGCGCATTCTCGCCCTTGAAGTCGTTCCGAGACTGACCGAGCTGCGCGATATTCCCGAGGAACAGAGGAAAAACTATATCGTTTCGGAACTTCAGAAGATCAACGAAAAGCTTCCGCCTTTTCAGCGGGTGAGCAGGATCACCGTCCGGGATGCCGATTTTGAAAGAACTCCCGCGATGAAAATCGTAAGATACAGGAAATTCAAATGACAAGAAGCGAAATCACCGAAAAGCTGAAATACATTCTTTCATCCGCCGACGACCGGGATCCCGAAAGATACTCGAACGTCACTGAGGAAACGAGACTCATGGAAGACCTCGGAATGTCTTCCGTCGGGATGCTTTATATCGTCATAGCGATCGAGGAGGAATTCGGTATACGTTTCGATAACGTCGGCGCGTCGGATTTCAAAACTCTTCGCGACGTACTCGATTACATCGAGGCAAAACTTTCATGAAATGGGAGCCCGCGATACCGGTTTACGGCGATATGATCCGTGCGAGGGTCGGTTCGGTTTACCATTACGGGATATTCGTTTCCGAGGATGAGATAATCGCCTTCGGACTGCCCCCGGCGGAACGTTTCAGGGACTGTCCTGACCGGTTCAGGGTGACGTCCACCGGGATTGACGTTTTCTCATGCGGTTCCATTATCGAGAAAGCGTTCCCCGACAGGAAGGAAAAAAGAAAACGCTTTTCCGCCGAAAAAACGGTTTCGGCAGCAAGAGCACGGCTTGGCGAGGAAGGATACAATATTCTGCACAACAACTGCGAGCATTTCGTCTGGGAATGCGCGTACGGAGTAAAAAGGTGTACTCAGGAGGAGGAAGCCCGCTCGCGCTGGCTTTCTCGAAAGGTATTCGACGTTTATCTGCGCTTCTCCGCCGACGCCTGCCGCGCTGACGGAAAAATCCCGTCCGACGAAGAACGTGAATTGCTGGCATTCGCCGCAGACCGTTCATTCAGATCGGACAAAGCAGTAACCGATTTCGGGCGAAAAGCGGTCGGGAACTGTAAAAAACTCGGTTTTTGCTATTCCTGTTCGTCATCGGAAGAAACGGTTGCCGCAGTTGTCTCGGGACACGCAGCCGGAATATCGGTTATTAAGGTTCCGGGTGATATCTCATCGCTTCCGCCTGTTCCGGTATCCGCCCCGCGCAAGGTCAGGAAAGAACTTGAAGGTCATATCAGTCGCGGAGATTTTTTCGGATACTGCACCGACTTATCACGCTTCCTGGCGCTAAAAATATCCCGAAGGCCGATCGCCTTCGGAACAAGAGGGACGGACAGAGAAAAAACGGTTGCCGTTTCGTTCAGACTGAACGGCAAAGCAGATACCGTCGTATCGGTCAGCGGTATCGATTCGGATGCGCTGAGAATATATTCGGCAGACTCGTCTTCTCTTGTGCAACCGGGTTACGTCATCGTCGACTGACCGGAGGAGCATAATGGTATTTGTCTACGTTGCGCTTGTCATTACAGGACTCTATATCATTTTCATTGTCGCCCCGTCGGCTGTCGCCGCATGGCGTGTCATGACACCGCGGCCCGGCATTCCGTTCGAAGAGGTTATTTCGAAAGATCCGCGTTTTCGAATCTATGAAACCCGGATAAGAAATGCAAAATCGTTCCTCGACGGTATCGGACCTGAAGAAGTCTCCTGCGTATCGGGCGACGGAACGCGCCTGTGCGGATATTATTACGACAACGGAAGCGACAAAACGGCGCTTTTCGTTCACGGGTACCGTGCCGACCCTTTTGTATGCTTTTCCCTTCAGGGAGAATACTTTGCCGCAAAAGGATACAATCTTCTCTTTGCTATACAGCGAGGGCATCCGGGAAGCGGAGGAAAACACGTTACTCTCGGATTGAAGGAAAGTTCGGATATACCTGCCTGGACCGGATTTTTGAAGGATCGCGGATCTCGTTCGGCTGTTGTATACGGCGTGTCGATGGGAGGATTTGCCGCTGCTCTGGCAACCGCCGAACTTGATCCGTCATTCGTTAAAACCGCGGTTATCGACTGCGCTTACACTTCGCCGTACGATCAGCTTATGCGGGATTGCAAAAAGCGCCGTCTGCCGGAACGGTTAATGATGCCTTTCGTAGCTCTTTTTTCAAAGCTGTTTTTCGGAGTTGATATTAAACAGTCGGCCCCGGAATCTCTCGGACGTTCAAAAATCCCGGCTTTCTTTATCCACGGCAGCGCCGATTCCACCGTGCCGCCCGACGACGGAGAAAAAAACTTTCATGCTTGCGCATCAACCAAGCGTTTCTATATCGCAAACGGAGCCGAACACGTGCTTTCATTTGCAAAATGTGGAGACGATATTCAAGCTTCGCTGTCGGATTTTATCGAAAAGCAATATCGAAATATTCAAACGGAGAATTCAATATGAGACCTTTTGCAATAGTCGCAGACGTTACCTGCGATCTTCCCGAAAAATTTCAGAAGGAATATGACGTCACCGTCGTTCCCGGACATCTCGTACTCCCCGACGGATCCGACGTGAAAGCTTACGTAAACTGGGACGTAATGCCTCGCGACGAATTTTACGCCGACCTCAAAAAGCGTCCTTCGGCTTACGCCACTTCCCCCGCAAACCCGGACGAATTCGCCGAGGTTTTCGAAAAGATCGTATCCGAAGGAAAAGATATTCTTGCAATGACGATATCCGGCGCCATGAGCGGAGCTTTTTCATTCGCCCAGAAAGGCGCGGACGCTGTTCTCTCGCGTCATCCCGAAGCAAGGATCAAAGTTATCGACACGATGCGCTTCGGCCCCGGATTCGGACTT
>CACZSP010000063.1 GCA_902783905.1 uncultured Ruminococcus sp. | reverse complement strand
GAAATGATATGTTATTAAGGTAAAATAATTGAGACGACACCGGCACCAAAAGAATCGCAACGTACTTGGCCCCCTTGTGCAAAGGGGGCTGTCACGCGCTCGTCGCGTGACTGAGGGATTGTCATTTATTATCGAAAACTGCCTTATTTCGGCAGTAACCGATTGGCTTGGTAACAATCCCTCCGTCGCCTCCGGCGCCGGATGAGGGCCTCAGAAAACGGGAAATCACCCGTATGATCGCTCCGTTTGGACGTTTACCGTGTTCTTTGATCCGAAGATCTTATCTCCCGCAAAACACGACGCGACAGCCGGGGAAAACACCAGAACAAAACCTGCCGTCAGGCTGAGGATTTCCGACTGTGTGAAAACCAAAAACGCTGTCGCACCCGTAGCCTCCCAGCCGCCTGTAATCGAAAGCGCGACCCAGACCGCCCAGGCGATGAGAAGCAGCGGCCTGCCGAGCTTCCGTATCGCGGCGCCGGCGGACAGCGATGCAACGATCATGCATCCGACGGCGGCGAAAAATACCACAACTTCAAACCGGAATCCCGAAGTCAGCCCCCGGCAGAGGAATCCGAACAGAACGAAAAGCGCCGGTAAAAGAGCGGAACGGACGAGCGCCGCCGCCGCGGTTTTCTTTCCTCCGTCTTCGGTATACAGCAGGAAGCAAAGATACGCCGACAGCGCGAACGACACGGCTCTTACCGGCGCGAGTATGGCGAAAACCGGCGTCGCGTCCCCAAACCAAAGATCGAACAGTGCCGCACCGGCTGCCGCCGCAACTATATCCGATACGATAAGCAGCGGCAGCGACGCGCGCTCGCCCCGCCTGCGGAAGTAAAGACGGGTGTTCAGATAAAAGAACAGCGCGGGGATGAAAAAGTCCGCTATCATCAGGACCGCGATTATCAGCCGCAGGTCCGGGGATCTCTCCAGCGAACTCGAAAAGACCAGAACGGATATGAAAAGCACGGCGACCGCTACGGCGTAAACGATCCAGAGAATCAGAAAATCGACGGCGGCGTGCCTGCTTTTTTTCGGTTTATCCGAGTTCGGATAACGCCATCCCGATTCTTTCAAGAGTTTCCTTCTTTCCGAGGACGACCATAAGCTCGGTCGCGCCTCCCGGCGTGACGCTCTGACGCGCCACGGCTATGCGCACCGCCCACATCACGGCTCCCGCTTTGATCCCGGCGCTCTCGGCGTAGCCCTTGAGCAGCCCGAACAGCGAGTCGTTGGTCCAGTCGGCGGCGTCTTCCAGAAGCGGCAGGACCGCGGAAAGGATATCGCGGCAGCTCTCCGGCGTCGTTTTGTTCTTTTTGTTCGTCCAGAGATCGCCCTCCATCGGAAGTCTATGGGCGACGAAGCGGACGGCGTCCGGAATGTCGCCGAAGGATGAAAGGCGTGTGTGAAGCAGCGCGGCGAGAGCGGAGATATCCGTCCCGGCGGGACAGACCTTTTCAAGCTCGGGCAGCGCCAGAGCGTTGTATCTGTCGTCCGGCAGCGCTTTTATGTACTCCGAGTTGAACCAGCGGAGCTTTTCGTAATCGAAGACCGCGGGAGATTTGTTTATACCCTCTATCGAAAAGAGCCCGCGCAGCTCCGAAAGCGAGAATATCTCCTGATTTGTGTTCTTCGGGCACCAGCCGAGAAGGGCGATATAGTTGACTATCGCCTCGGGAAGATATCCGTTCCGCACGAGGTCCTGGAAGGATACGGCGCCGTGGCGTTTTGAAAGTTTGGATATCTTTCCGTCGGCGTCCTTTCCCATAAGAAGCGGCAGATGAACGTATTTCGGCCTCTCCCAGCCGAAGGAATCGTAAAGGAGAACGTACTTCGGAGTCGAAGTCAGATACTCGCTGCCGCGCACGACGTGGGTGACGCCCATCAGATAATCGTCCACCACGTGGGCGAAGTTGTAGGTCGGATAGCCGTCCGCCTTGAGCAGGATCTGGTCCTGCATATCCTTGTTTTCCATCGAGATTTCGCCGAAGACCTCGTCGACGTAGGTCGTCGTGCCCTCAAGCGGGATTTTCTGACGGATGACGTACGGGGCGCCCGAATCGAGAAGGCGGCGCACTTCGTCCTTTGGCAGATCGCGGCAGTGACGGTCGTACCCGCCGTTTTCGTTCTCCTCGTGAAGTGAGGCGAGCCGTTCCTCCGAGCAGAAACAGTAGTAGGCGTGACCGAGAGCGACGAGCTTTTCGGCGTATTCGCGGTATATCGGCTTGCGCTCGCTTTGGACGTACGGACCGTTTGGGCCTCCCTTGACGGGGCCCTCGTCGTAGTCGATGCCGGTGACCTTCAGGGTGTCGAGGATGACGTCTACGGCGCCCGCAACGAGACGCTCGCGGTCGGTGTCCTCGATCCTGACTATGAATTTTCCTCCCGTCGAACGGGAGAGAAGATATGCGTAAAGCGCGGTGCGCAGGTTTCCGATGTGCATATACCCCGTCGGGGACGGAGCGAATCTGGTGCATACGGGTGTCGAATCGTTTTGCATTGTACTGCCTTTCATTATTGGAATTATACGACTTTTTTCTTTGTATACTTGAAGAAGAAATTATAATAGATCAGCGTCATTATCATACACATGAACCAGCCGAACGGGTATCCCAGCCCGACGGGCAAAAGATCGTTCGAAATATAATGAGTCATCACGAAAAGATAGATCTGACGCAAAAGAACGAAAGCGGTGAGCATTATTATCATAGGCGGCGTGCTGTCGCCCGCTCCGCGCATCGCCCCGTTGTAAACCTGATTGACGCAGCTGAAAAGATAGAAGGGGGAAAGAACCCGCAGAAGGAGCGCCGCTCCGGCGACGACGTCCGGGTCGCTCTGGAAGAATTCGGCGATATAGGGGCAGAAGAACTCCACCGGAATAATCACTGCGAGGGTGCATCCGACCGCCATAAAATAGGCGACGTGCGTCCCTTTTCTCGCCCTGTCCGGATTCCCGGCGCCGAGGTTCTGTCCCACGAAGGTGGTGGCGGCGAGAGCCAGCGACTGAAGCGGAAGAAAGATTATCCCGTCCACCTTGGAGTAGGTCGTCCAGGAGGACATATTGATCTTCTGTATTCCGTTGGTCCCGCTGATATACGACTGGACGAAAACGTTTGAAAACGCGGTAAGAGAGGTCTGAACGGCTGCCGGAAGCCCGACGCGGAAGATTTTTCCGAGGATCTCCCGGTCGACCCGGATATCCCGCAGGGTCACCTTCACGCAGTTTTTCGCCCGCAGAAGCACCGTCACGGCAAAGGCGGCCGACGCCGCCTGGGCTATCACCGTCGCAAGCGCGACGCCGGTCACGCCCCAG
>CACZSP010000062.1 GCA_902783905.1 uncultured Ruminococcus sp. | reverse complement strand
GCAACTGTGCGGTAGTGGGCATCAACTGGGGCGACGAGGGAAAAGGCAGAATGGTAGATCTGCTGACCGAGAAATACGACGTCGTCGTCCGCTATCAGGGAGGCGGCAACGCCGGACACACCGTCATAAACGAATACGGAAAATTCGCGCTGCATCTGCTCCCGTCGGGTATCTTTCACAAAAACGTCGTAAACGTCCTCGGCAACGGAGTGGCGCTGGATCCGGAAAACCTTCTCGCCGAAACCGAAGCGGTCCTGGCAAAAGGCGTGACGGTCGACGAGAACAATCTCAAGATCAGCGACCGTGCGTCTCTTCTGCTTCCCTGGCACCGCGAGCTTGACGGACTTGAGGAGGCGAGGCTCGCCGACAAAAAGTACGGCTCGACCAGACAGGGGATCGCGCCGTTTTACTCGGACAAATACCAGAAAAAGACGGTGCTCGCCGGAGAGCTCTTCTACCCCGAGGAACTGAGGCGGCATCTATCTGACCTGCTTGAATGGAAAAATCTGATAATCACCGGGGTTTACGGAGCCGCGCCGCATACCATGGACGAGATCGACGAATGGCTCGAAAAATACGCCTTCAGGATCAGACCCTTCGTCACCGATACCGGAAAGCTTCTCCGCGAAGCGCAGAAGAACGGAAAGAGCATACTGTTCGAGGCTCAGCTCGGGTCTCTCCGCGACCTTGATTTCGGTATCGTTCCCTATACCACCTCATCCAACACCACGGCCGCCTACGCGCCGGTGGGTTCGGGATGTCCCTCGGTCAGGATCGACGAGGTCGTCGGAGTGGTAAAAGCTTATTCCACCTGCGTCGGAGAAGGCCCGTTTACCTGCGAATGGTTCGGAGAGGACGCCGAAAAGCTCCGCGAAGCGGGCGGCGAATACGGCGCAAAAACCGGAAGGCCGCGCCGCGTCGGACCGATAGATCTTGTGGCGACGCGCTACGGCGTGGAAGTCCAGGCTGCGACCTGCATCGCCCTTACCAAGCTCGACGTGCTGTCTTATATGGACAAGATCCCGGTCTGCACGCATTATCTGCTTGACGGAAAACAGACCGACGAGTTTCCCTTCCCCGCCGCTCTTCCCGACGCCAAGCCGGTATTCGAATACCTGGACGGCTGGCGCACCGACGTTTCCGCCTGCCGCAGATTCGCAGATCTTCCGCTCAGCGCGCAGAGATACGTCGAATTCATCGAGGAACGGATCGGCTGTCATATCGGATACGTTTCCGTCGGCCCCGAAAGAGACAGCATAATTATCAGGTAATCATCAAAAAAGGAGATATGCAGATATGAACACCGACGTTTACTCGACGCCGCTTTCGTCACGCTACGCGTCCCCGTATATGCTGAATCTGTTTTCGCCGGATACGAGATATCAGACCTGGAGACGGCTCTGGGTCGCGCTTGCCCGCGCCGAGCACGCGCTCGGGCTTCCTGTGAGCGAAGAACAGGTAGAAGAACTTGAATCTCATATAACCGATATCGACTACGACGCCGTCGCCGCCCGGGAAAAAGAGGTGCGGCACGACGTCATGGCCCACGTTTACGCCTACGGCCTTGAGGCTCCGTCGGCAGCGGGGATTATTCATCTGGGCGCCACAAGCTGTTACGTGACCGACAACGCCGATATGATAATCTACCGCGACGGCCTCCGCTACCTGAGGAAGCAGCTTCTCGGAGCAATAAAAAATCTTGCGGAATTCTCTTTGAAATACAAAGACCTTCCGACGCTCGGCTACACGCATTACCAGCCGGCGCAGCTTGTCACCGTCGGAAAGCGCGCCTCCCTCTGGCTGCAGGATTTCGTATCAGATCTGGAAGAACTGGATTTTACCCTCTCGCGCCTGAAAATGCTCGGCTGCCGCGGAACCACCGGCACCGAGGCGAGCTTTGCCGATCTTTTCGAAGGCGACGGAGAGAAGATCGATAAAATGAACGAAATGATCTGCTCGGAGTTCGGTTTCGACTCCTGCTTCGACGTCTGCGGGCAGACCTACCCGCGCAAAACCGATTCGGCGATACTGAACGCCCTGTCGTCGATCGCACAAAGCGCATATAAATTCGCGGCCGATCTGCGTCTGCTCCAGCACGACAGACAGATCGAGGAACCCTTTGAAAAAAATCAGATCGGATCCTCCGCCATGGCGTACAAGCGCAATCCGATGAGGTGCGAACGGATATGCTCGCTGTCAAGGTACCTGACGGCCGACGCGTCGAACGCGCACATGACCGCCTCGACCCAGTGGCTCGAGCGGACGCTCGACGATTCGGCAAACCGCCGCATATCGATGCCCGAGGGTTTTCTCTGCGCAGACGCGATACTCCGCCTCGTGATAAACGTGACGTCGGGGCTTGTCGTCAACGAAAAGATAATCGCCCGGGCGGTAAACGAATACCTGCCATTCATAGCCACCGAAAACCTCCTCATGGAGGCGGTGAAACGCGGCGGTGACAGGCAGAAGCTGCACGAGGTCATCCGGAAAGCTTCGATGGAGGCGACCGAACGGATGAAAAACGGCGAAGAGGGCGACCTTTTGCGCTCTCTTGCTTCGCACCCCGAATTCGGTATGACCGAAGAAGAGATGAAGGCGGTGCTGAAGCCCGGACTTTACACCGGCAGGTGCGCCGAACAGGTCGAAAGATACGTGCGCAAGCTTGCTCCCGTAATCGCGCAGGCCGGTGAAACCGACGGGGAGATATCGGTCTGATGGAAAAGATACTCGTTCTCGATTTCGGCGGTCAGTACGATCTGCTTATCGCCCGCCGGGTGCGCGAGCAGGGCGTTTTCGCGGAGATCATGCCTTACAACAGGATCACGCTCGACGAAATAAAGAAAAACGGATACAAAGGGATCATCTTCACCGGAGGCCCGAACAGCGTATACGACGGGGCGTCGCCTCATTTCGACGCCGGCATACTCGATATCGGAGTTCCGGTGCTCGGTATCTGCTACGGGCATCAGCTGATAGCGTATATGGCTGGCGGCGTGATAAAATCAGCCGGTAATATCAGCGAATACGGAAAAACCGAACTTTACGTCCGTCCCTGCGCGCTTTTCGAGGAAGTCCCCGGGGAAAGCGTCTGCTGGATGAGCCACACCGACTACGTAAGCGGTCTGCCGGAGGGCTTTTGCGTCACGGCGACGACCGGCAGCTGCCCCTGCGCGGCGATGGCGGACGAAAAACGGAGGATTTTCGGCGTTCAGTTCCACCCGGAGGTCACTCACACCGAGTACGGAAAGCGGATACTGCACAACTTTCTTTTCGGCGTATGCGGCTGCTCGGGCGACTGGAAGATGGATGATTTCATCGAAAAAACGGCGGCGAAATACCGGGAGGAACTGAAAGGCAAACGGGTCCTCTGCGCTCTTTCGGGGGGCGTCGATTCGTCGGTCGCGGCTGTTCTCATGCACCGCGCCGTGGGCGACCGCCTCACCTGCGTTTTCGTCGATCACGGTCTGCTCCGGAAAAACGAAGGCGACGACGTGGAACGCGTCTTTCGCGGAAAGTTCAATATGAAGCTGATCCGCGTCGACGCCGAGGAAAGATTCCTCTCGCACCTGGCCGGAGTTGCGGAGCCGGAAAGAAAGAGAAAGATCATCGGAGAGCAGTTCATCCGCGTGTTCGAGGAACAGAGCCGTATTCTGGGAGAAAGCGACTATCTCGTGCAGGGAACGATATACCCGGACGTCGTGGAAAGCGGCAAAGGCGACGCTTCGACGATAAAAAGCCACCACAACGTGGGGGGGCTGCCGTCGGTCATGGATTTCGAAGGAATAGTCGAACCGCTTCGCGAGCTGTTCAAGGACGAGGTAAGAGAGGTCGGCCTGAAGCTGGGAATACCGCGCGAACTCGTCATGCGCCAGCCCTTCCCCGGCCCCGGACTTGCCGTCAGGATAATCGGGGAGATCACGAAGGAAAAAGCCGATACGCTGCGCGACGCCGACGCGATATTCCGGGAGGAGCTGGAATCCGCCGGCATCCGGCCGAGCCAGTATTTCGCCGTACTGACGGACACGAAAAGCGTCGGAGTCATGGGAGACGCGAGGACCTACGGATATACCGTCGCGCTGCGGGCAGTTACCACCGATGACTTTATGACCGCGGACTTTGCGCGGATCCCCTACGAAGTGCTTGAATCGGCGTCCCGCCGGATAACGAACGAAGTGAGATCGGTAAACCGGGTGGTTTACGATATAACGTCCAAACCGCCGGCAACGGTGGAATGGGAGTGAGCGAAAGTCGGAGTCTTTCGCAGTTATGATCGACTTACGGCGAGTTTAGAGTTATGAGTTGCCTTCGGCAACGTTAAAAGTTTCTACATCATCAAGAAATAATACTCTTCAGGGGGCAAAAAATGGCCAAAACAACGACAAAATATATCTTCGTTACCGGAGGAGTCGTTTCCGGACTCGGAAAAGGAATAACCGCCGCCTCTCTCGGGCGTCTTCTCAAGGCGCGCGGGCTGAAGGTCGCCGCCCAGAAGCTGGATCCGTACATCAACGTCGACCCGGGCACCATGAGCCCCTATCAGCACGGGGAGGTCTACGTGACCGAGGACGGCGCCGAGACCGATCTGGATCTCGGGCATTATGAAAGATTCATAGACGAGGATCTGAACAAGTATTCCAACCTCACGACGGGAAAAGTGTTCTGGAACGTTCTCAACAAAGAACGCCGCGGCGAATATCTCGGATCGACAGTGCAGATCATTCCGCATATCACGAACGAAATAAAGAATTTCGTTTACAACGTCGGCGAACATTCCGACGCAGACGTCGTCATAACCGAGATCGGCGGCACGATCGGCGACATCGAATCACAGCCGTTTATCGAGGCGGTGCGTCAGATCTCGCTCGAGGTCGGCCGGGAAAACAGTCTGTTCATCCACGTCACCCTCGTGCCCTACCTGCACGGCTCGGAGGAGCACAAGACGAAACCGACTCAGCACTCGGTCAAGGAACTGCAGGGGATGGGCGTCAATCCGAACGTCATCATCCTGCGCTGCGACGAGCCGCTGGAGGAAAACATATTCTCAAAGATCGCCCTTTTCTGCAACGTCAAAAAGGACTGCGTCATCGAAAACATCACTCTTCCCATCCTTTACGAAGCCCCGCTCATGCTGGAAAAATCGCATTTTTCCGACGTCGTCTGCCGGGAGCTCGGCATCGACGCCCCGGCGCCCGATCTTTCCGAATGGAAGGCGATGGTCGACCGTATAAAGGCGCCGCGCAAGCCGGTTCACATCGGACTCGTCGGAAAGTACGTGGCGTTGCACGACGCCTATCTGTCGGTCGCCGAGGCGCTCCGTCACGCAGGATACACCTTCAACACCCACATAAAGATCCACTGGATCGATTCGGCGGAGATCACCGACGAAAACGCTGAGGAAAAGCTTTCCGGACTCGACGGGATCATCGTCCCGGGCGGCTTCGGAAGCCGCGGGATAGAAGGTATGATCGTGTCTGCGCGCTATGCGAGGGAGAAAAAAATACCTTATTTCGGCATCTGCCTCGGAATGCAGATCGCCGTCATCGAATTCGCCCGCCACGCCGCGGGTATCGGCGACGCGAACTCGGGAGAGTTCGATCCTTCCTGCAAAAACAAGGTCATCGACTTCATGCCGGGCCAGAGCGACGAAGTGGACAAGGGAGGAACGCTGCGTCTCGGCGCATATCCCTGCGAGATCGCTCCCGGCACGACAATGGAGCGCTGCTACGGGAAGAACCTGATCAGCGAGCGTCACCGCCACCGCTACGAATTCAACAACGACTACCGCGAAATACTGCAAAAGCACGGCCTGACGCTTTCGGGGACCTCGCCCGACGGGCGTCTTATCGAAACCGTCGAGCTTTCCGACAGAGATTTCTTCGTGGGAGTTCAGTATCATCCCGAATTCAAGTCGCGCCCGAACAGACCGCATCCGCTCTTTCTCGGATTTATCGGAGCTGCGGTCGGAAAACTCGACAAGAGAACAGAATGAGCGTTCACGAGGAGTGCGGCATATTCGGGGTCTGCTCCGACAGGCCGACCGACGCAGCGACGCTCTGCTATTACGGGCTCTACGCCCTTCAGCACCGGGGACAGGAGAGCTGCGGCATAGTGGTGAACGACGACGGACTGTTCGCCTCGCGCAGGGATCTCGGTCTGGTGGGCGAAGTCTTTACCGAAGGCGCTCTCGCGGAGTTTCCGAAAGGGACGATGGCCGTCGCGCACACCCGCTACGGCACCACCGGAAAAACGAGCAGGGAAAACTGCCAGCCGATCGTCGTCAATCACCAGAAGGGCCGGATGGCAATCGCGCACAACGGAAACCTGTCGAACGCCGGCGCACTGAGGTCCGAACTCGAACTCTCAGGCGCGATATTCCACACTTCGTCCGATACCGAGACGATCGCCTACATCGTTACACGTGAAAGGCTTTCCGCGCCGTCGATTGAGGACGCGGTGAGCAGGGCGATGAACCGGCTGGAAGGCGCGTATTCCCTGGTGCTCATGTCGCCGAGGAAGCTGATCTGCGTCAGAGACCCCCACGGATTCCGTCCGCTCT
>CACZSP010000061.1 GCA_902783905.1 uncultured Ruminococcus sp. | reverse complement strand
TTTCCATTTACTGATTCTTAATCGATCATTCGCGATCAGAGCTTGATGACGGCGTTGCCTTCAAATGACCTGTACTCCTTCTCCACGCCGAGACCGGCTACCCATTCTCGGGTCTCGTATGTCCTGAGGTTCGGTCTCGCGGAGGCGTATACCCACGACGGCGTAGGCCAGAGGCAGACCTTCGGCGAGACGGCTTCGTAGAAGTTTCTCCCGACTCCCCCCTGACCGTGGTGCGACATCTTGCAATAGTCGCAGTGAAGGAGTCCGCCGTCGCCGTATTTCCCGACGACGTAGTTTCCGGGCTTTGTAGCGGCGTCTCCCGTGAACATAACGCTCTTTCCGCCGAGGTCCATGCGCATCACCGTCGAAGCGTCGTTGACGCTCTTCCATTCGGGGTTGAAGGTATAAAATACGGTGAATTTCGCCTCGCCGACCGAAAAGACGTCACCCTCATGAAGCTCGCGTGCCCTGTCGGCAAAGCGCGGCAGCAGCCGGCGGTATTCGTTCGCGATGATCACTCCCCATTTGTCGACGCCTTCGTAGAAGGAGCCCTCGGGGAAGTTGGCATATACCCTGCCGAAGGTCACCTCGTCGGGGCGGTTTTCGGCGATCTCGAGAAAGACCTGGCAGTGATCGTCGTGCGGATGCGACAGGAACCAGACGTCAATATGCGGCCTGTCGCTCCCGGTGACCTTTTTCAGATACCCGATGAAGTTGTCGGTCTCGGTCTTATATCCGCCGTCGATCGCTATCACTTTTCCGTCGCCCGTGGTGATTATGAAGCTGTCGCAGATCGTGTCGGTGACCGACCGAAGCATGTGGATCGTGTTTTTATACATTGTGTTTTTCCTTATTTCTGTCATCTGCCGTCCCGCAGCGCAAAGAGCGGAGTCACATTCTCTGCCGTCGAGCGTCGTTGGACGTTTCCGTCTTATTCGTTTTCTTCGGCAGAGCCGAACGCCTCGGCGTATGACAGTCCGCGGTATCTGTTTTTCAGTCTTTCAAATTCCTCAACGTAATACCGGATCTTCGCGGCGTTTCTTTCGTAAGTCAGATTGGGCTTCCCCCTCCCGGAAATAAACGCTCCGGGGCAAAACTCACCGCGGCTTAAAACCTGACCGTCGTGTTTTGCCTGAAAATCCTTTTCGAGACGCGGAAAATTAGCAGCAGCCCAGGCCGTCTGTTCAGTCGTGAATTCCTTCGCAGAAACAAAGAAACGTTCAAGTTCCGGCATTTTTTCCAGAAAGCTCAGGTTGCCGTCAAGAATGTGTCTGCCGCTGAAGGACAGGTGAGACACGCCCGATCCGGCAAGAGGAAGGAAAGAATCCGCTTCATATCTGTCCCAGACAGCATTCCCTATTGAAAAATATTTCAACGCGGGGGCTCTGCTGATGCCCTCTATGCTGTGCATCCTTGTGAAATCATTGATACACAGCCCTTTCAGCGACAGATTTCCGCTCATATCCCAAAGCTTATCGATTTTCTGATTTCCAAACCAGAAAACGTATTCGAGATCGGGCAGAGTTCCCAGGAGCGACCAGTCTTCTACACGTTTGTTCTTGAAAAAGGATATCGATCTCAGCTGCCTGCCGTAGGTTTTAATGAAATACTCAAAGGTATCCTGGCTCAGACCCATGATCCTGACCGATCGAATTTCCGGATGCGAAGCGAGAACGTCAATGTCGGAAACGGTTATTCTTCCTCCGCCTATATCGGCGTCGGGGGATCTCAGGCAGAGAAGATTTTCCCGTTCCCGGGCGGGATCCTCCGTAACGTAACCCATGCAGAAATCTTCAAATTTCAGTTCCATATCTGCTCAGATTCTCCCTCGCCTCGGCGCTGTTTTCGGTGATCTGCCCGAGCTTTTCGCAGCTCTTCATTTCCGCGCAGCCGGCGCAGGTTTCGATGCTCTTTTTCAGCGCGCACTGCCTGATCGGACAGAGAAAATCGCAATAGGGCGTCTTTTTTCCGTCGACTCTGCAGCCCTCGCAGTTTATCATTTCGGGCGTGATCTCAACGCCGTTGAGCGCCGACCACTCGGCGGCGACCTTCCTCCGCAGTCCGTCGTCGTTATTC
>CACZSP010000060.1 GCA_902783905.1 uncultured Ruminococcus sp. | reverse complement strand
TTTTTTGTAACTTTTCTCGTCCGGCGTGAGCCGGACACTTCACTCGCGCCGACAGGCGCGTCTTCACCGGTGCGAAGCACGTCTTCATCAGCGCCGATGGCGCGTCTTCATTGCGAGCGCCGCCAGGCGCGAAGCCTCTGTCCACTTGCAATTATCAATTCAGGAGATTCAAAATGTCTCTGATTTCTCTTCCCTCATACGGTCTTCCGCCGGTTCCTCTCGCGCACTTTCCGACGCGCCATCAGGCGTTCGTGTTCAGGGCGTCCGAATTCGTCTCTTTCGAAAAAATGGCGGAAGTGCTTGAAACGACCGGGGACAAAGTACGCGGGTGCGCCGCGGAAATGGGAATATACCGCGCCTGCGACAGCCGGATATGGCTTGACCGCGGCTATATAACCGTCATACGTTCGATGTGGCATATCCTTCCGTACGAACAGCTGACGAAGCTTCTCGACACCGACGCGGAATCTCTCGCCCTGCTTTTGCGCGAGGAGGATTTTCTCGACGTAAAACTCGGGAAAAAACCGGTCTGCGAGCCGGTGCGGCTGCGCGAACTGACCGGCGGCGAAAGAGCGCGGACCGCGCGTATCAGGGAAGTCATGGACACTTTGTCCTTCGACGGCGTCAGGCCTTTCGATTTCGGATATGAAGCGCCGCCGGTGACCTTTTCCGGGCGGGAACTTGCCGGGCTGCGGATGATATATCTTTTCTCCGGGCTTTATCAGAAGGCGTTTGACGTCCCGAGCGAAGAATACTGCTCCGACGAAATGCTCGACGCCTATCGGCGCCTCGGGATAAACGCCGTCTGGACTCAGGGAGTGCTTTATTCGCTGACCGAATTTCCGTTCGATCCTTCTCTTTCCGAAGGAT
Organism: uncultured Ruminococcus sp.; assembly: GCA_902783905.1. GTDB lineage: Bacteria > Bacillota > Clostridia > Oscillospirales > CAG-272 > CAG-390. Next base: position 9,529 of record CACZSP010000060.1, on the reverse strand, counting down.
GGGAAAAAAGGCTCGACAATCTCAGACGGTTTACCGAGCGCCTCGACCGCTTCGGGATAAAACTAATCCTTTACATCAACGAGCCGAGAAGCATGCCGCGCGGCTTTTTCGAAAAGAATCCCGAACTTCGCGGAGCGGAACGGTCCCCGGACAGAGTCTGCCTCTGCACTTCGGTTCCGGAGGTGAGAGAGTACCTTTCGGGAGCAGTCGAAACGGTCTGCCGTGCCGCGCCGCTGATCGGAGGTTTTTTCACGATCACGAGATCCGAAAACACTACAAACTGCTACAGCCACAGCACTCCCGAAAACTGCACGTGTCCGAGATGCCGCCGCCGCACGGTCGGAGAGGTGATCGGAGAACTGCTCGGAGCTTTGCGCGAAGGGATCGACCGGGTCGATCCGTCGAAAAAACTGATCGCCTGGAGCTGGGGCTGGGACAGATTCAATCTGGAGATCATACACAGCCTTCCGAAAAACGTCATTCTCGAGAGCCAGAGCGAGCTGTACGTTCCGACGGAAGTCGGAGGCGTCGCGGGAAAGGTCGTCGATTATTCGATGGGTCAGCCGGGCCCCGGAGAACGGGCGCGGGAGGAATGGAAACTCGCTTCCTCCCTCGGGCACGAAACGATGGCGAAAATTCAGGTCAACACCACGTGGGAGGGCTCGACCGTCCCGGCACTGCCCGTTTTTCCGCTCGTTGAGGACCACATCAAAAAAATCCGGGACTGCGGCGTAAAACACTTTCATCTCAGCTGGACTCTCGGCGGATATCCGTCGGGCAATCTTGCCCGGGCGGCGAAATACTGGTACGAACACGCGGAAACACCCGAAGAAAGCGAAGCAGAAAAGCGCGCGTCCCGGCTTTTTTCCGAAGCGCTTTCGGAATTTCCCTTCTGCATCGGAACGCTTTATTACGGGCCGCAGAACGGCGGGCCGTCCAATCTTCTTTTCCCCGAGCCGACGGGATATCACGCGACCATGACCTGCTTCGCCTTCGACGATCTTGAAAAATGGCGCTCGATATACCCGGCGGAGATCTTCGAATCGCAGTTCGAAAAACTTTGCGCCCTCTGGCGGGAAGGACTCGACGCGCTTAACGGGGAGCCCGAAACCGAATTCGCCATAATGGCGAATGCGGCTTACTGCCTCTACCGCTCGTCCCTCGATCAGATTCGTTTCTTGCGTGCGCGGGAAGCCGGCGACCGCGAAACGATGCGCGTGATCGCGGCAAACGAGGAAAAGACGGCAAGAAACATGCTGTCGCTGATGAACCGCAACGCTGCGATAGGATTCGAGGCGGCAAATCACTATTATTTTTCAAAAGGCGCGCTGGCGGAAAAGGTGCTGAACTGCAGATATCTCGCTTTGGCGCTTCGGGGCGGTCCGGGACCTGCCGGAGCGAAAAAGGAGCGCGAAAATCAACCGACCGTAGGATAACCCTTCGTTTTCTGTTGATTTTTTTCGTTCTTTGTTATATAATACTATATCATACTTTTTCACTTTTATGAAAGGAGCAGCGGGTCGGCGCGGAATTCACGCGCCGGAGCCCGGAAGTTCCCATGGAACCGAAGGAAATTGCGCAGTCGCCGAAAAAGCGACGGCGGATATCTAAAAAAACTTTATTTATCATAGTCTGGCTGATTTCTCTCGCTGCCGTACTGACCGCGATCATCCTCATCGGCTTCCCGGAGGGAGAAGAGGAGGATATCGCCGAGGTGATGAGAGACGGAGTGCTTCACGAAAACGACCGGATCGACCTGTTCGGCCTGCTTGTCAGTCCGGCGGTGATATCTGCGTATGTCGTGACCGGAATGCTGCTTCTGGCAGCCCTTGCCGCCAGGATCTTCATTGTACCGCGTATGAAAACGGTACCGTCCGGAATTCAGTCGGCGCTTGAAACGGCGGTAGAATTCGTCGACAAAATGGCGTCGGGCTGCTCGCCGAGGTTCAGGTTTGCCGCGGGAGCCTTTCTTTTCGGCGCCGGAGCCTACGTAAGCTTCGGGACGCTTTTCGAGCTTTTCGGGCTGCAGGCGGTATCCGCGGCCGGAAAATCGGTGACTCTCCCGGCTCCGATCGCCGATATCAACGGAGCCATTGCCGTCGGGGTTACCTGCTTCCTTTTCATCCTTGCGATGGGGATCGCCGCCGGAGGCGCTAAAGGAGGTTTCCGGGTACTCAAGGACTTTTCGCTTCCGATCTCGATGAGTTTCCGTCTCTGGGGCGCGCTCCTTTCCGGACTGCTCGTCACCGAACTCGTTTACCACTACACGGCGGTCAGCTTCGTTCTGCCGGTTGCCGTCGCCGTACTCTTCACCCTGCTTCACGCGCTGATCCAGACCTACGTTCTGACGACGCTCGTCTCGATCTTCTGCGCCGAGGCCACCGAACTTCCCGAACAAAAATAATTTCACGGAGAAAAAAGATGAAATCCTCCACGTTCAACACTTCAATTATTAAATCGGTGCTCGCGCTTGCCGTCGTCGCCGTCCTCGTTTTATTCGTTTCCCTTCCCGCCTTCGCGACGGAATCCGACGTCCCGGCGCCTGCCGAAGATATAACGACCGTCGGAGCCGACGAACAGCCCGCGCAGATCAGCGAAAAATCGGTCAAAGCGATAGTAGCCGCGGCGATCGTGGGTCTCGTCGCGTCTGTCGGCGCCGTCGGTATGACGATCGCGGTTTCAAAGAGCACGAGCAATATAGCAAGACAGCCGGAAGCTTCCGACAAGATCAGCTCGTCCACCATGCTCGGACTCGTTTTCATCGAGACGACGATCATTTACGCGCTGATAGTCGCCGTTCTGGTCGTATTCGTCCTCTGAAGACCACCGTCCTGACAGGTACAGACAATGCCTCTTAATATCGACATAATCCAGATACTTCTTCACGTATTTAATTTTCTGATACTGGTCGGCGGACTGACGCTTATCCTCTACAAGCCGGTGAAGAAGTTTATTGACGAGCGGAAAGCGCGTTACGAAAAGCTTGAGACCGAAAGCCGCGCTTCTCTCGAATCCGCCGAAAAGATGAAAGCGGAATACGAAGAAAAGCTTGCCGCCGCCGAAGCCGAAGCAGCCGAGATCAAACGCCGCGCCGAAAACGAGGCGGCGGAGGAAGCGCGGAAATACGTCGATTCGGCGAGGAAGGAAGCGGCGCAGATACTGCGCGACGCCGAGATCGCGGCCGACGACCGCAAAGAGCACATCCTTGAATCGGCTCAGACCGATATAGGCGAGCTGATAATCGGCGCGGCTCAGAAGCTGCTGGGCGACACCGCGTCTCCCGAAAGAGCCGGCGAGCTTTACGACGGTTTCATTAAATACGCCTCCGCGGGAAGCGAAAAGAAAACCGGCACGCAGTCGGGTGAAAGTGAAAAAAGATGAGCGATAACGACCTCCCCCGCACGGGGGAAAAGGGACGGGGGAAGGTGCTGACGGCCGAAATACGCTGCACCGTCCCCCCGGATCCCGAGCGGCTTGAAGCTCTCCGCGAATTTTTCTGCAAACAATACGCCGCCGGGACAGTTGAGTTCGTAATAAAAAACGACCCTTCCGTCGCCGACGGCTTTAACATTTTCGTCGGCGAGGACAACTACGACTGGACGACTCTCGGAAGGATACGCCAGCTTCGCCGTTCGGTCCAGTCTCTGCCGAAAGAGACCGATCCGCAAAAGATCATATCCCTTCTGCGCGAAAACATCGCCTCGTTCGAGCTGGGCGACGGTTGTCAGGAAGTCGGAAAGGTGGAGTCGGTCGGAGACGGTGTCGCCGTGATCTCGGGGCTTTACGACGTCCTTTACGGCGAGATCGTCCTGTTCGAATGCGGAATCAAGGGTATGACGATGGACATACGGCCCGACGGAGAGACGGGAGTCGTGCTTTTCGGTCCCGACAGTGAAATACTTCCGGGCAGCCGGGTGTTCAGAACACGCCGCACCGCCGGAATACCCGTAAACAACCGCATACTCGGCAGGATGATAGACCCTCTCGGCAAACCCGTCGACGGAGGCGGCGATACCGGAGCTCAGGTATACTATCCGATCGAAGCGCCGGCACCCGGGATCATATTCCGCAAGCCGGTGACGCGTCCGCTCGAGACCGGAATACTGGCGATAGACGCCCTCTTCCCGATCGGAAAGGGACAGAGAGAACTGATCGCCGGCGACCGGCAGACGGGAAAGACCTCACTTGCCGTCGATACCATCATAAATCAGAAGGGCAAACACGTCGTCTGCGTTTACGTGGCGATAAGCCAGAAGGCCTCGAGCGTCGCCCGCGTCATGCACCAGCTGACGGCGGCCGGAGCCCTCGAATACACGGTCGTCGTTTCCTCTCCGGCAAGCGACGCGCCGGCTCTGCAGTATATAGCGCCGTACACCGGATGCGCCGTAGCCGAATACTTCATGAAGCGCGGACGCGATACCCTGATAGTTTACGACGACCTGTCGAAGCACGCCGTCGCCTACCGCACGATAAGTCTCCTGCTCGGGCGGGCGCCGGGGCGGGAGGCGTACCCCGGAGACGTTTTTTATCTGCATTCGAGACTGCTCGAACGCGCCGCTCAGCTGTCCGACCGTCTCGGCGGCGGAAGCATGACGGCGCTTCCGATAGTCGAGACGCAGGTCGGAGAGGTTTCCGCGTATATTCCGACGAACGTCATTTCGATAACCGACGGTCAGATCTTTCTCGACACCGAACTGTTCAGATCGGGCCAGCGGCCCGCGGTAAACGTCGGCCTTTCGGTGTCGCGTGTCGGCGGATCGGCTCAGACGGGACTTATGCGAAAAGCTTCCGGATCTGCAAGGATAGATCTTGCCCAGTACCGGGAGATGCAGATCTTTTCCCAGTTCGGAAGCGATCTTGACGAGATCACGAAAAAACGTCTCGAATACGGAGCGGCGCTGACCGCCGTATTCAGACAGCGCTGCCGGGAACCGCTCTCAGAGTGGCAGCAGGCGGCGCTTCTCGTCACGGCGCGCGAGGGATTTTTCAACCGGTTCCCCGCCGACCGTATCATGAAGATCAGGGATGATTACCTGCAGTGGCTCGCCGAAAAGAATCCGACGCTCACCATTATGATCGAGCGCGCGAAGACGCTGGACGACGATCTGAAATCGCGGATCCGCGAAGCAGCGCAAAGATTTTTCGCCGAACTGAAATAACGGCCAAAGCAGAAACGGACGTCGAAGAAAGGAGGTCGCATACGTGTCGGGACTGGCTGAGCTGCGGCTGAGAGCCGACAGCATCAAAGAAACGAAAAAAGTCACGGACGCCATGTATATGATCTCCTCGGTAAAGGTCAGGAGAGCCAAGCAGGACGTCGACTCGACCAGACCGTATTTTTCCACTCTCCGGGAAGAGATAGGGAGCATCCTTCATTACCTTCCGGAGATAAACAACAGATATTTCAGAAAAAAAGGGGCGCCGGAACGCCCGGGGGCCCTCGGACTGCTGATAATCACCGCCGACCGCGGACTTGCCGGAAGCTACAACCGCGCGGTCACCGAGGCGGCCGAGAGACACGCCGAAAAAGAGGGGAACGGCAACGTCGTATACTACGTGATGGGAGAGTACGGAAGGCAGTATTTCCGCTCCAAAAAAGTGCAAATGAAGGAGAACTTCCTCTACTCTTCCGAATCTCCGACCGTGCGTCAGTCCCAGCGCATCTGCGCCGAGCTTCTCGCCGACTACGACGCCGGGATCACCGGGCGGGTCGACATCGTTTACACCGACTACCGCCGGGGCGGTGCGCGGCTGCCGCGGATAAGGCGGCTCTGTCCGCTTTCGGAGGACGACTTCTACTACTCCGGGACCGACCGGAGCCTTCGCCCCGAAAAGGATTTCATACCCGATCCGGAGACCGTCTTCGACGAGATAATCCCCTCCTTCCTCACCGGCTACGTCTTCGGCGCCGAGGTGGACAGCTTCTGCGCTGAACAGGAGGCGAGGATGGCGGCAATGAAAACGGCGGGCGACAACGCCGGCAGGATGCTCGAGGAGCTGCGACTGAAGATCAACCGGCAGCGCCAGGCGGACGTTACCCGGGAGATAACCGAAATCACTTCGGGCGCCAGAGCGCTCCGTAAAAAGGTAAAAAAGGACCCCGGGGACACGGAAAAGAAAACGGGAGAATGCGAAAAAATGGATGATATCGTATACAGCGCAAAAAAGCCCGGCTCGGCGTCCCGACCGGAGGGAAACAACGGAGTCATCACCGGAGTTTCGGGACCCGTCGTCGACGTATCCTTCGATCCGTCGTCAGTTCCGGCGATACGCGAAGCGGTTTACGCCGTCTCGCCCGACGGAGGCAAGCCGATGGAGGTCGCGGAACAGCTGGGCGGAGGCGCCGTAAGGTGCATACTTCTCTGCCCCGGCGAAGGTCTCGGCAGAGGAATGGAAGTCGTCAGGACCCGCGCTCCCATCTCGGTACCCGTCGGGCAGGCGGTGCTGGGACACATGTTCAACGGGCTCGGAGGACAGATCGACGGCGAAGAGCACATTCCGCCGCGGACTCCCCGCAGAAGCATATACCGTCCGGCCCCCGAATACCGCGAGCGCACGTCGACGGCCGAGGTGCTCGAAACGGGTATCAAGGTCATCGATCTGCTCGCTCCCTACGCAAAGGGCGGAAAGACCGGACTGTTCGGAGGAGCGGGCGTCGGGAAAACCGTCCTCATTCAGGAACTGATCCACAATATCGCCACCGAGCACGGCGGTTATTCCGTCTTTGCCGGTGTCGGCGAGCGGTGCCGCGAGGGAAACGAACTCTGGAGCGAAATGAAGGAAAGCGGGGTCATCGACAAGACCGCCCTCGTTTTCGGCCAGATGAACGAGGCGCCCGGAGTACGCATGCGGGCGGCGCTCGCCGGTCTGCGCATGGCGGAATATTTCAGAGACGTCGAACACCGCGACGTTCTGTTTTTCATCGACAACATATTCAGATTCGTCCAGGCAGGCAGCGAGGTATCCACGCTGCTCGGAAGAATGCCGTCCGCCGTCGGATACCAGTCGACGCTTGCCGCCGAGCTCGGAGAGCTGGAGGAGCGCATCGCGTCGACCCGGAACGGCTCGGTCACCTCGGTACAGGCGGTCTACGTCCCGGCCGACGACCTGACCGACCCGGCTCCCGCCACCGTCTTTTCGCATCTTGACGCGACGACCGTTCTTTCGAGAAAGATCGCCGAGACGGGGATCTATCCGGCGGTCGATCCTCTCGAATCCTCGTCGGTCATGCTCGAGCCCGACGTCGTCGGACAAAAGCATTTCGAAACGGCGGGCAAGGTCCAGGAGATACTCGAAAAATACCGTGAACTGCAGGATATAATCGCTATCCTCGGGATGGAGGAACTTTCGGCGGAGGACAGACTGACCGTCCGCCGCGCGCGGAAGATACAGCGCTTTCTGTCCCAGCCCCTTTTCGTCGCCGAAAAATTCACGGGGATTCCCGGAGTGTACGTTCCGGTCTCCGAAACGGTCAGGGGATTCGAGGAGATCGCCGGCGGGTACTGTGACAGGATACCCGAGGAGGCCTTCTTCATGGCGGGCACGATCGACGACGTCAAAAGACGCGCCGCCGAACTCGGCGACGGGCACGGCGAGGTCTGAAGCGGTGGGTAAAAGAAGTTTCCGGCTTGAGATACTGACCCCCGAAAAGCCCTTTTTCATCGGCGACGCCGTCTCGCTCACCGTTCCGGTAAGCGACGGAATGATAGGTATCGAAGCGCTTCGCGAGCCGCTTGCGGCCGCCGTCAGGGACGGCAAGGCCTCGTTTACCCTTCCCGACGGTGAGCGACGGGAGTTTTCGGTGTCGCGGGGAATGCTCGACGTGAAAAAGACCGGAGTAAAGATCCTCTGCGAATACGCATCCTTCCCCGAGGACATAGACGCCGACCGCGAAAGAGAACTTCTGCGCGAGGCCGAAGCACAGCTGCGCGCGAAAAAAAGCGCCGCCGACCTTGCGTTTTCAAAACTCATGATCGGACGCGCGCTGAACAATCTGAGAATAAAAAAAGGGACCGGCGGGTTCGACGGCTGACCGGTTAGAAAACGCAAAAGGAGATACGCGGCATGAAAAAAGAACCTACTCACGAACTTCGATTTGATTTTGACAAAATCACGGGAAAAATAAAACCGATGCACGGCGTAGGCCAGCCGCCTTTCGACGTGTGCGACACGGGAATCGACGATTCGATGTTCCACTACCTGAAGGAAGCAAATATACCTTATTCGCGCCTTCACGACACCGGCGGCTTTTTCGGAGACGGAGTATTCGTTGATATGCCGAACCTTTTCCGGGATTTCGACGCCGACGAGAACGATCCCGCGTCCTACGATTTCGCTTTCACCGACGCTCTTCTCTGCCGGCTTAAGGAATACGGCGTCGAGCCCTATTTCCGACTCGGGGTGTCTATCGAGAACGGACACATGATAAAGGCGTACCGCGTATTTCCTCCGGCGGATTTTGACAAGTGGGCGCGCGTATGCGAACACGTCGTCCGCCATTACAACGAGGGCTGGGCGAACGGATTCCGTCTCGGGATCACCTACTGGGAGATCTGGAACGAGCCCGACAACGAGGAATCGATCGAACTGAACAATATGTGGAAGGGCACCGCGGAGCAGTATTACGATCTTTACGCCGCCGTGGCGGCACACCTCAAAAAATGCTTCGGCGACTCGATAAAGGTCGGCGGATATTCGAACACCGGGCTGTATCTCGGATATATGGAAAAATCCGAAAAATACCGAAAGCCCCACGAGGTCACTCACTGGGAGGAGCGCGCGATATATCACACGAAATTCCTGCGCGGATTTCTCGACCGGGTAAAGCGGGATTCCCTTCCCCTTGATTTCTTCTCGCATCACAGTTACATGGACGTCCGCCTTACCACAAACGTCCAGAAATACGCCGAGCGGCTGCTTGCGGAGGCCGGATTCCCGGATATCGAGATACATCTCAACGAATGGAACACCGACCGCACCCGCGAGACCCGCGGAACGTCGAAGGCGTCCGCAGACGTCGCGGCAATGATGATTGCGATGCACGCAACGAAGATGAGCGTGATGTGCTACTACGACGCCCGCTTCGACACCAGCGTATACGGCGGGCTGTTCAATCCGCTGACCGCAGAACCCTTCTGCACCTATTATTCCTTCGTCGCCTTCGGAAAGCTTTACGCGCTCGGCAATCAGATCGGAATAACCGGAGCGACGGAAGACGGCCTTTACGCGATCGCCGCCACCGACGGAAAAACGCGCGGAGTGCTGATCACAAATATCGGAGAAGAAAAAACGGTAGCGACCGACCTCGGAAGAGGATACTCCGCTTACGCGATAGACGAAAAGCATTTTATGACGAAAAAGCGCGTCGGCGCCGGCTGCTTCAGACTCGGGCAGTACGAGACGCTGTACTTTGAAAAAAGCTGAGTATAGTTGTCAGTGGACAGGCTTCGCGCCTGACGGCGCTCGCAGTGAAGACGCGCCTTCGGCGCTGACGAAGACGTGCTTCGCACTGGTGAAGACGCGCCTTCGG
>CACZSP010000059.1 GCA_902783905.1 uncultured Ruminococcus sp. | reverse complement strand
TTTTTGCAGCTTTTCAGTTAGATTTCTGCTGAAAAACGTGCAAAAACGTCGCGGTCTCGCGACGAGAAATTTCTCGACGGGTTGTTTAAAAACTCGCTAAGCAAGTTTTTAAACAATCCCTGATTTCGACGCGGAAACAGACGGAAAATCAGCCGGCAAGATCCGTGCGTCGAATTGTGCGGTATTGCCTTAATTATTCGGCACTCTTTCCTCTCCTTATGAATCTGCCGAGAACAAGTCTTATCCCGGAGAGAATGCTTCTGAGATTGACAAGAACGACGATTAAGACAAAAGCGCACTGAACGAGGAACCATACCGGTACCGAAAGCAGATCGCCCTTCGGAAATGCAAGAATCATGAAAACCGCCTGAACCGAAAGGATAACGGCATTGACGGAAAGTTTAGGTACGTGGAGATTGAATTTTACGTATCTTCCGGCAATTACCGATCTGATAACGAAAAGCGAAAGATAACTGACAAGCGTTCCAACTGCCACTCCCTGAACTCCGAGGGATCCGACAAGAAGAAGCGAAACCGAGATATTTATCAATGCGCCTGCCAGAGCCGTGAGAAAAGCGGGAAGACTTTTCTTTTTAACCGAATAAACGCTTGAAATAAAGGTTGAAAACGCCGAAAAAACGGTGGCAACCATGAGGGACGGGATAAAACTCCAGGCATCGAAAAACTTCGGATCGGCAAGTACGACAAGAAGATGTTTCGCCAGGGCCGTCAGCACCGACGCCGCCATGAATATTACGCTGCTGTAACCCGAAAACACTCTCTCGAAGAATTCAGCCCTGTCCTCTCCGTCCTTCGCGTCATTGACGGCGGAGAGCTGCCACGCCTCAATAAATACTGTTGTTATAAGTGTCAGAACGTTGGGAATCTTGTACGAACAGACGAACAGACCGTCGTTGACGCGTTCCTCCGAACCGCCGTCCACGAAGGTACGCACGATCAGATGGTCGCTGAGATTCGTCAGAGTCCACAGAATCGTGGTGGGTATCATCGGTATACCGTACAGCAGTAAGGCCTTTACGGTGCTTCTGCGGACGTCCTGCGCGCTTATATCGCGCCACATCTTCATTATGACGAAAAGGAAGACGGTAACGACGAAATTCGCGAGCGTAATCGAGAGAATAAAACCGGTTACTCCAAGCTTAAGGACAAACAGAAGAAGGAGATTGAAGAGTATTGTCAGAAGGGTATTCATTATCCCCTGAACGGCGTAAAGCCTGGTATACCCCATCGACCTGACGTAAAAGGATACCGCCATCTGAAGGTTTGCGCAAACGACGAAAAGAACTATTAGCCAGACGTATTTTCCCAGCGCGTCAAACAAAAGAAGAACAGGTGACAGCAGAAGAAAACCGACGGTACCGCCGAGAAGAATTGCTATAGAAGACGAAAAAACCTCTTTCCGCCGGTCTCCGGCATCAATTGTGAATCTCATAAGCGCGTCGCAGACGCCGACTGCGGCGACCGGCATTATAAGATTTGAAACGAGCTGAAGCATTTCGGCGTCCGATATTTCCGTCCTTGTCAGTATCCTTGTATATAAAAAGATGAGCAGATATGACAGAAGTTTGGACAGGAACGTCCCGATGGCAAAAACAGCCGTGTTTGAAGCGAGTTTTTTGTATCTGTTCATATCTGCTCCTGATTATTTCGGAAAGGATTAATACCGGATTACTCGGCGTTCTCCCAGTTGTGATAAACGTTCATGACGTCGTCGTCATCCTCGAGCTTCTCGATGAGCAGTCCCATGAACTTGATATCATCCTCGTTCGTAAGTTCGACGGTCGTCTGCGGAATCTTTGTTTTTTCAGCCGATTCGATTTTGTATCCGGCGGCTTCAACGGCTTCCGAAACCGCATAGACGTCGTCGGGTTCGGTGTAGATTTCAAAGAGATCCTCGTCAGCCGAGAAATCCGAAGCGCCCGCCTCGAGAGCGCACTCCATCAGCTTGTCCTCGTCGATATCTCCGTCCTCGTTGGATATGATGATAAGCCCCCTGTCGTCGAACATAAATCCGACGCAGCCCGACTGGCCGAGATTTCCGTGATATTTTGAAAAATACGCCCTGACGTTTCCGGCCGTGCGGTTGCGGTTGTCGGTAGTCGTTTCAACGATCACGGCAACTCCGGAAGGACCGTATCCCTCGTACGTAATTTCCTCGTAATTTACGTTTTCCGCACCCGCAGCCTTTTTTATTGTCCTTTCGATATTGTCGTTGGGAACGTTGTTTGCCTTTGCCTTCGCAATAAGATCGCGAAGCTTGGAGTTGGATACCGGATCGGCTCCCCCTTCCTTGACGGCTATGGTGATTTCTTTTCCGATCTTCGTAAAGACTTTTGCCTTCTGGGCGTCGGTCTTTTCTTTTTTATGTTTGATATTGCTCCATTTGCTGTGTCCTGACATTTTTATACCTCACATTCAGATTTGTTTTATAGTCTTAAGACATATAAGAGAAAAGGCGTTCTCAAGGACGGTCGAGGTCGCTTTGGTAAGCCAAACCCTCGTACCGCTGACCGCGGGATCGGAAACCGAAAGGATCGGACACTCATGATAGAACCTGTTGTACGCCGTGCAAAGATCGATAATGTATCTTGTGATAAACGACGGCTCGTAAGATTCTATCGCCGCGCCGACTCTCTCGGGGAACATCGAAAGCAAAACGCAGAGCCGGTGCTCCTCTTCGGTCGATATCAAGAATTTTTCCGGCTTTTCGACGGCCACGCCTTTATCGATAAGCGAACAGGTCCTTGCGTAAGTGTACTGAACGTACGGACCCGTGTTGCCTTCGTACGAAAGAGCGTCCTCAAGTACAAAATTGATATCCTTTATGCGGTTGTTTGAAAGATAATAGAACACCACGGCTCCGACGCCTACCGTTTCCGCGATCTCGTCGAGCTGTTCGTCCGGCATTCCGGGGTTTTTCTCCTTTGTAATACCGCGTACCTTGGCAATCGCGAGAGACAGCAGATCGCGCAGAAGAATGACGTTTCCCGTCCTTGTGGCAATCTTCTCCCCGTTTATGCTGACTGTCCCGTAGGGGACGTGTACGAGCTTGTCGTACCAGTCGTACCCCATAAGTTCGACCACCTTGAACCACTGGGCGAAATGAAGGGACTGCTGAGCGGCAGTCACGTATATCGCCTTGTCGAACCGGTACGTTTCGTGTCTGTAATAGGCGGCGGCGATATCACGCGTGGGATAAAGGGTAGACCCGTCCTTTTTGAGAATCAGACAAGGAGGCATACCGTATTTCTCCAGATCGACGATTGACGCGCCGTCGTCAATCTTAAGAAGGCCCAGTTCTCTCAGCTTTTCGACCTGAGCCGGCATTTTGTCGGAGTAAAAACTCTCGCCGGCATAAGAATCAAAGGTAATCCCCAGCTGTTTGTAGGTTTTTTCGTATTCTCTGAGACTTATCTCGACGAACCATTTCCAGAGCTTCGTATTGTCTTCGTCGTGTTCCTCGAGTTTATGGAACTCCGCGCGTGCCTGATCGTTGAGAGACGGATCGCTCTCCGCTTCGGCGTGAAATTTCACGTAAAGCGAAACGAGTTCGTCGATGCCTCCGCTTTCGACGGCTTCTTTGCAGCCCCATTTTCTGTATGCGACGATAAGTTTGCCGAACTGAGTGCCCCAGTCGCCCAGATAATTAATGCCGATGCATTTATAACCTTCGAATTCGTGAAGCTTTTTAAGAGAATGGCCTATGACGGTCGTTCCGAGATGGCCGATGTGAAAAGGCTTTGCAACGTTCGGAGAAGAATAGTCGAGTACGACCGTCTTTCCTTCTCCGGAACCGGAGGAGCCGTATTTCGCGCCTTTTTCTTCAACGGCGGACAAGACGGTATTGACCAGCGCGTCGTCTTTGATCCTGAAGTTCAGATAGCCGTTCAGAGCTTTTGCTTCAACGGCTTCGGAGCCGGAAAGGATCTGTTCCAGAGCAAGCGCGATCTGAACCGGCGAGCGGCGAAGAGTCCTGGAAAGCTTGAAGCACGGAAGAGCGAGGTCGCCCATCGAAGTATCGGGCGGATACTCTATAAGCGAGACAATCTCGTCGGCCGGAACCTCCGCACCGGCGAAAAAAGCCGGAAGCGCGCCGGAAACCGTCTGCGCTATATACTGTTTGAAAAACGTCATGTGTTCCCTCTGTCTTTTTTATCGAGCATATCGAAAGCTGCTTCCCTTTGCGATGCCGACACGTTGATTCCGCCGAGAATGCGGGCGATTTCATCGGTCCTTTCGTCTCCCGCAAGCACCGAAACTGACGACTCGGTCCTCGAAGCGACTTCCGATTTGGAAATTCTGAAATGACATTCGGCAAGCGATGCTATCTGAGCCGAATGAGTTATACAAATAATTTGTGATGAAGCAGACGCGTCGAGCAGCTTGTAGCCGATCTTTCTCGACGTGCTTCCCGAGATGCCGGTGTCGATTTCGTCGAAAACCAGTGTTTTTCCGGATCCGGGAGAAGAAAGAGCGCAGCTGATCGCAAGCATTACACGTGAAAGCTCTCCTCCGGATGCGCATTTTTCAATCTGCATCATCGGTTCTCCCTGATTTGCCGACAAGAGAAAGTCTACGCAGTCATATCCGTCGGGACGTGGCGTTTCCGATTCCGAAACGTCGATTCTGAAAACCGCCTTCGGCATATCAAGATATTCAAGGGTGTCAAGAACACTTTTCTCGATTTCCGCGGCTATCTTTCTTCTTGCTCCGGTCAGCGCCGCCGCGGCGGAATCACGGGATGAAACCGCCTTTTCCAGCCGCTTTTTGAGTTCATCCGCTTCAAATTCGGATTTGTCTATCTTTTCCAGCTTTTCGGCCGATTCGTTTCTGATTTGAAGGAGCCCGTCAATATCGGCTGCCGAATACTTTCTTTTCAGAGACGAAATCAGATACAGTCTGTCCTCTATTTCGTCAAGTCTCGCTTCTGCGTCTTCACGGTAAACTCCGGAAACCGATTCCTTCAGCGTTGACGATATCTCGTCAAGCTCGTATACGCATTCACGAAGTCTTTCGCAGAGAGGAATCATCTCGGGAACAAGAGGAACGATCCTGTCAAGAGAAGAAGCCGCCTTACCAGCAAGATAAGAAGCAGTGATACCCTTTTCGTTGGAATAAATCGCCCGAAGCGCAGCGTCGACGGCTTTCGAAATCTTTTCGGAGTTTTTCAGAAGGTCGCGCTCACGCGTCAGGGTTTCAACCTCCCCGGGAATGAGTTTTGCCGCGTCGATCTCCCTGACTCTGTGAGTCAGAATCTCCTTAAGATCAGCGGAATCGGATTCGTTTTTTCTTGTTTCGGCAAGCTTTTTCGAAAGCTCAGAGCATTCGTCGTAACACTTTTTGTACGCCTTCAGAAGAGGAGACGACCCGGCCGCAGAATCAAGAATACCTATACGCGTACGCATATCAAGCACGGTTATGGAATCATTCTGCGCATGAAGCGACGCGAGCACTCCGCAGGCTGATGAAAGGATCTGCTTCGTTACGGTTTTCCCGTTTACCCGGCAGGACGTCCTTCCGTCACGCGAAAGCACCTTTTCGGCAAGCATTTCACCGTCTTCGGCTTCAATTCCGAGCGTTGAAAGATACTCGGCGGCGTCCGGACCGATTTCCGAAAACAGCATCGAAACGCTCAACCGTTCTTCTCCGCTGCGGATAAGGTCGGTCGTCGTCTTTTTTCCGAGCATAAAACCGATGCAGTCGGCAAGGATCGATTTCCCCGCGCCGGTGACTCCGGTTACCGCGTTGAATCCGGGGCAGGGCTCGAGTTCGATATATTTGATTACGGCAGCGTTTGATATCGAAAGGTATTTAAGCATGAGCTTTCGCGACCATCGATTCTATCGATTCGCAGACAAATCTTGACTGTTCTTCACCGCGTGTAACAACGATTATGCAGTCGTCGCCGGCGACACATCCGAGGATCTCGTCCGAATCAACCGAGTCAAGACCGATAGCGACGGCATTTGCCATTCCGTTGTGAGTTTTAATGACAACGTTGTTCATAGAATACTCGGCAGAAATAATGAAAGAAGCGAAGGTCGGCGCGTAATCAGCGTAAAGCTCAACGGGATCCTTGACAGGAAGAACAAATCTGAATTTGCCCTCGCCGTCCGGAGTCTTGACAATCTTCATCTGACGAAGATCACGGGAAACAGTCGCCTGAGCGACCTTGAATCCTCTTTCCTTGAGCAGAGCAATAAGCTCTTCCTGCTTGCCGATCGAATAGGTTTCAATCAGCTCGGTAATAACCGCCTGTCTGTTGTTTTTCATTTCTACTCCTGAATTATTCTTTATTTTGAAGAAGTGTCTGATAAAATCTCAACGGTTTAACCCTGACGAACGACGTTCTGAGCGAGGAAGCTCGAACGGTAACCGTATCGTTCCTGCCGACCTTCGCGGCCGGCTTTCCGTCGACCGTTACAAGCGCTTTTTCGATTCTCGAATCCGGAAAAGAAACTTCAAGGACCGAATCTGGAGGAAAAACCGTCGGTTTTGAGAAGAATGTATGCGGACAGACGGGCG
>CACZSP010000058.1 GCA_902783905.1 uncultured Ruminococcus sp. | reverse complement strand
GCGCCGAGAAGCCGTGCCGACTGTCCCTTGTGGTCAAGGTGGGTGTTGAGGAACAGGAAGGGTCTTCCTTCACGCGGCTTGAAAACGGCAGCCGAGAAGACGCGCGGGCAGCGGCTCTGGTCGCCGCCGAAGGTGGAACCGGGGACCGACGGAGTGGCGGACAGCCATTTCGTTTCGTAGGAAAGGAGTTCGAATCCGCTGCGGCGGAAGGCGATGACGGTGGATTCGCCCCGGTAGTCGGCAAGTCTGCCGCATCCGAGGAGGGTGTATCCGAGCGACGGAAGCTCGTCGCCCAGCCACTCGCGCATAGCGTCGTTGACCTCCTGGAAGCCGATGAGATCCGGGAGATATTCGCGTATGACGCCGAGGACTCTTCCGTGACGGTTGGAAAACCGGTTGATGCCGTCGACCTCGGCCTCAACGCGAAGATTGAACGTGAATACCCTGAGTTTCATTCCGCATTATCCTCGTTTTCCGCGGGTTTTTCCGCGTTTTTTTCGGCGGGAGCGGATTTTTTTCTCTGACGGATAAATATGACGGCGGCAACGACCGCGGCCGCGGCGACGAGGATTCCGGCAGCGACGAACAGCCATACCGAATCGGATGAACAGCCGTTCTTTCCCGGTCTGAACGGATCGATAACGTCAAGAATGCGGATAAAGTCAGTCATTTTTATATCTCCTTAAATGATTTGATAAAAGATCACGTAAAACAGGACGCCGGCGCAGAAGGAAAGCAGATTGAGTATCGCCGACACCTTCAGCGCCCGTGAAAAACGCAGGGAAAGCAGCGCACGGAACAAAAGGGTCTCAACGGCAATAACCGCCGCCTCGCCGGCAACGTATAAAACGGTGTACGCCGTTCCGTCCGCAAAGGCAAGCGCAAGGTTTAGCGGGACGTTGGTCAGGACGTTTACGCAGACGAGAACCGGTATTCTGTATTTTTCTTTGATCAGCAGGCATCCGACGGGGATCTCGACCGCGAGCGTGAGAATAAGGGGGAGCAGAATGGAACAGAACAGATACAAAACCGCGGTCATTGTTCTTTTTTCCTTCCGGATGACGTGAAAAAGATCATTATAGCGGCCGAAACGCACAGAAGCGAAACCGCGATCTTTCCGGCTGTTCCGGCGGGTGCGCTTCCGTCGATCCGGTAGACAAGATAACCGAGCAGCAGGGCGGAGGTCGAAAGCCCGAAGGCAAATCCCTCGCGCCCGGGAAGGCGGCGGGCAAGCTCGCAGAGAGTCACCGCCATTGCGATATTAAAGAAGAACAGGGCGGCGACCAGCAGGTAGTAACGTTCGGATCCGAGGAAAAAGAGCGGGACCGAAATCATGAGAGCGGCAGGAGCCGCGATCTTCGGGGAAATATAATCGGCAAGGATACCGCCGGAAAACTTTCCGGCAAACGCAGCGGCGGCGGGAAGGATCCAGTCGAAGCGCCCTTCGTGTTCGGGTACCGGAGCGGCAAAACCGACAAAGGAACGGATGGCGATCGCCGCGATTATCATTGCTGCGGCAAGGGCGGGGAAGGGTATCACGCGCAGGTCGTTCTTCGGGACGGGATCGAATACCGTTCTTCTCTTTCCGCGGCAGAGGATGAATATGCAGGCGGCGCAGAATATGAGAAGAGCCGCGGGATACTGGATCAGAATCAGTTCTCCCGATCCGGCGCGGGCACCGCAGGCAATTCCCAGGGCGCCCGAGGATACGAAGACGCCGGCACGCGTCATCCCTTTCGTCTGAGTCAGGGAGTCGGTTCCTCCGCCGGCGTGGAAGGCGGCGTTGCCGATACCGGCGACTGCGGCGGCGGCAGTGACGTTACGTCCGGCAAAGACGAGGGCCGCCGCGCAAACGAGACAGCCGGCGGAAGCGAAAATCCTGCCGTTGTCGCGCATAAGGTCACCGGCAAGGCCGAAAACGAACTGCGTTCCGAAGGCGAGCAGATTGTACAGCAGAAAGAGAGAAACCGCTTCGTCGGATCCGCCCGACGCGCCGGAGTATCTCATCAGGATAAAGGCGCAGGAAAAATCCACAAGGAAATGTCCGAAAAAATACGGAAGAAAAGAAGATATCATCAGTCGTTTTCATCCTCCGTTTGTGAAAAAAAGTCGCAAAGTATTTCGCGAAGCCCGTCCGGCGAGGTCGCGGTCATTATCGCGGATCGCGCCGCGGCCGCGCCCCGCAATCCCTGAACGTAACGGGAGAGGGAATATTTGACTTCCGAAACTCCCCGTCCCTCCCCCTTGTACCGAACCGACAGATCGAGCTGGGTGAGCGCCGCGCGAAGCATTTCGGCGTGCGAAGGCGGCGCGACTTCCCGGCCGTCCGTCGCCGCGGCGACGGCGGTAAAGATCCACGGGCGTCCGATGCAGCCGCGGGCGACGGCAATACCGTCGCATCCGGTGTCGGAAAGCATACGCAGGGCGTCTTCCGGCGTCTTCACGTCTCCGTTGCCGATGACGGGTATCGATACGGCGTCTTTTACCGCGCGGATAACCTCCGCGCGTATGCCGGGGTTGTAAAACTCCTCGCGCGTCCTCGCGTGGACGCAGACTGCCGATGCCCCGCCGGCTTCGGCGGCACGGGCGCATTCGGGCGCGTT
>CACZSP010000057.1 GCA_902783905.1 uncultured Ruminococcus sp. | reverse complement strand
GGCGCAAAAAGAGCCGTCAAGACGCGTGCGTCGAATTGTGCGGTATTGCCTTAAAATATTGCCGTCAGTGATACTCTATCCTGACCGGATTCAGCCCTTCCTTTTCGAGAAGACTGATTATTCCGTCCTCACCGACGAAATGCGCGGCTCCGACCGCAAAAAGCACGTTTTTGTCCTGTGCAAGAAGTTCTTTTACGGTTTTCGCCATACCGGCGTTCCGGTCGGTATACATCGCCCTGTAAAAAGCTTCTACAATATCCGCGTCGGTGTCGGGAAGCTCGGTTTCGTCGCTCATTTCGCCTTCGATTCCGGCGATATCACCCGAAGCCCAGAGATCGTGAAGCAGGTCTATCGCTTCTGTCATGGTTTGCGGAGTCTCCTCGGCGTACTCTTGAAACAGCAGATCGTACAGCCTGTCCGGCTGAGAGACGAGCAGGTCTGTCTGAAACACGACCGACTCGACCTCCCGGATCTCGATGCCGTTCTGCTTTGCGTATTCGAGCAGATACTCGTCGTATCCCGGGACCTTGTCGTAGCCGGCGGACGCCAGCGGGAGGCTGTCGAGTACCGAATAAAGCGCCCAGGGTTTTATCAGTTTATAAAGCGAAAAATCAAGCCCGAAGTCGGAAAAAATACGGGTCAGTATCTGTACGCTCTCCGGACTTATATGCTTCGTCACGTCGTCTCCCGAGATCGTGTAATACATGGACGTAGCCAGGGCAAGCTGATACTGAAAATCCGATTTTGCGGCGATCGTGTCGCATTCGACGGCGATTACCGAAGCGGAGGCAAGACGTTCAGCCAGCTCGGCCGGCATCGGATAATCGCTTTCCTTGAGCACGTGCATGGTGCCGAGAAGGGTAACGGTATTGCCGTTCGGTCCCGTAAGCGTCCATGCGGCGGGCGTCAGTTCCGGACCCGCGGGAGCATCGGGGGACGTCGTTCCGGAATCGGACGACTCCCCGCCCGTGACCTCCGGCGCGGTTGTTTCAGGGACCGAACTACCGGTCGGTTCTTCGTCATAGGTTGTGATTTCTTCCATACCGGTCCCCGGTTCGCTTGCGGCTTCGGTTTTTGTTTCGGTTGAGGTCCCTGCCGGTTCGTTAACGACGTCATCCGAAGAAACGGCAGGATTTCCCGAAGTGCGCGAGCACCCGCATACGCCTGCAACAAGCAATAAGGCGCAAAGAAGCGATACAATCCTTCTGATTTCTCCGATCAATTCTGTTCACCCGATTTCTGCTTCATCTCATTGAGTTCCCTGATAAAGGTTTCAATATCCTTGAACTCCCTGTAAACCGACGCGAAACGCACGTAAGCGACGTCGTCCGCCTCTTTGAGCTTGCGCATAACCATCTCGCCGATGTCCCCCGAAGTGACCTCGTGCCTGAGTGAATTCTGCAGTTCCGCTTCTATCTCGTTGGCGATCTGCTCGGCGTTGACCGGCCGTTTCTCGCAAGCCTTGAAGATTCCTCCAAGAAGCTTTGAACGGTCAAACAGCTCTCTCGAGCCGTTCTTTTTTATGACGACCGTCTGAACGGCTTCGATGACTTCGAAAGTCGTGAACCTCTTCCCGCAGTTTATGCACTCACGTCTTCTTTTGATATTGTTTCCCTCGACATTCTGCCGCGAATCGATAACACGGCTTTCCAGGCATCCGCACACGGGACATTTCATTTTCTTTTCTCCTTTTTTTAAAAAACACTTGACAAGCTTCTTTTTTTTTGCTATAATATCGCACGTTGACGCTGCTATGGCTCAGTCGGTAGAGCACATCCTTGGTAAGGATGAGGTCGTCAGTTCGATTCTGACTAGCAGCTCCGTTTTATGAACGCCGGAAACCCGCGAACGGGTTTCCGGTTTGTTTTATCCGACGATGACGATCGAACTGCCGCCGCCTGTGAACAGAAGATAACGCCCGTCGCCGAGTTCACGGTAGTAATCGAAGAGCGCAGGAATAAACGAGACTTTTCCGTTTCTGTTAACGACGGTATATACCGTACCGTCCTTTATTATTACCGACCCGCCCGATTTACGTCCGTAATCGAAGTGCAGCGCAAGATAATCGTCAAACTCGCCGAACCCCGCGGGAAATCCGCTTTTATCGGTATAAACGTATTCTCTAATAGAATAACTGCCGGATATGCAGACCGCGTTCTCGTACCATTCGGTTTTTGCCGTTTCGCCCGGAAGGATCCCGGAACGGCGGTCCCGTCTTTCCCGATAACTCCCGTTAAAGACCGGATACCCGGAACAGAATCTGCCGGACGAAGATTCGGTAAGGATCGGGTCACGGTCAACTCCGCCCGTCCCCGGACATTTTATCGTAAACTGCCCGAGGCCGCCCGCGGAGACTCCCCAGAACATATGATTGATCGGATCGTAGGCAAGCAGTCCGTCGGAGAAACCGATCATTACGGCGTCGGAAAAAGCGTAACGGTTCCCGTCCGGCTCAAGGAAGACGAAATACCCCGTTTCGTTTCCGTCTCTCACAGTCTTGAAACAAACAGCGATATGACCGGTATCCGGACTGATGCAGACGTCGGTAATGATTGCGGGATCGGCAATACCGGAAACGGAATCCGAAACCGAGTATGTCTCGAATACGTTTGAAGTCTTCAGCTCGTTCAACAACGGATAAACGTGAATGAAACCGCTGTTTTCAACAACGCAGACGGCTCTTCCCGCTCCCGCGTCGACTTCGTCGTACCCTTTCCTCTGTCCCGGGATCTTTGAGCGGTCGCTGACGAGATCGAATCTACCGTCCGGATCTATCTCATAAAAGGTCCCTCCCGAAATCGCGGCGATCATTCCCGTTTTATCGTCGACCGCGATCCCGTCCCAGACTTCTCCTTCGCGAAGCGGATCGGGAGAAACGGTCTTGAAGCCGGTAATTCCCGCTTCGAGTATAGCGGAACCTGGATCTTTCTTACCCTTTTCGACAGCTTTGCCGACTGCGGAATACTCCCCGATCATTTTCCGGACGACAGCGCATACGTCGGCGACAGAGCCGGGCTTTCTTTCATAAACCGTTTTGTCGTCGGCGTTGACAAGTCCGAGAGCGGCGAACTGCTCACGGGTCCCTCCGAAAAAGACGGTCTGGCCGTAGGAAAACTCCATATCGACCTTTTCCGCGCTTTCCGGAATATAAAGGAAAGTGTCATTCGGGAAAGGATCGCAGTTTATTTCCCTGATCCCGCTGCAGAAATACACGGCGCCGCCTTCGCCGTGGACCTTTACCGATCCCGGCGCTATCACTCGCACGCGGTATTTTTTCGCCGCGTCGGCGTAAGCGGGGACCGAGACGCACCAGGTCTTCGCGTCGCCGGTAGAGTCGTTCTTTTTCGCGCTCGTAAGCGTTGCGGAATCACCGCTCGCTTCGAACTGATAACTAATGCCATTGTATTCTATGATATATTTTCCGCAGCGGGCGCACTTGCCGTAGGTCGCGTCGAAAACGATCCCGGTGGCTTCGTCTTCCAGAGGAGCGATCGTCGTCGAAAAACAGTGTCCGGCTACGTACGGCAGTTCCTCTCTCATAACCTCTCCGCAAAGCGCGCACTTATGCGGATAATAACTGTTTTCTTCGCATCCGTCCACTCGGTTTCCGACTTTTCCGAAGAAATGGATCGTCATAACGCCTCCGCTCCGCGAGACGGGATGCGCTTTTTCCGCGATCTCCTCCGGAAGCGAGACGAAAACGGATACCGACGCGCTCATCGATTCGGGATCGGCAAGGAAAACATAATACGGAGCGCCGTTTTCGGAAGGCAGATACGAAAGACAGGCCCGGCTTCCGATAGTGCCGAAAGAATCGATAAGCTTGTTGAGCGCGGCGACGTATTCTTTGAGATAAACTGTTGAGAGCGTTATATAATCATTCCCGTCTTCGAGCAGGAAACCGTCCGAGCTGTATACGGCGTCGGGATCCTGTTCGGGGGCCGTCATTCCGATAAGACTTGAAAAAAGTGCCGGATATCCGTCATTCTCGTCGCAGAGAAGGTCTTTTTCGGTCTTTCCGGGGTCCAGCAGATCCGTAAAGTGTTCAGGTTTACCGATTTCGGAGGAAGATCCCGCGAAGCTTATCTTAAAAAACTCAGTCTCGCAGGTGTGTATCTCTTTTTTTACAGTTATCACCGCGTCTTTTGAAAACACGGTGGTGAAAGTCGGGAAAGAGACGTAGTCGGCGCTGAAAGACAGGCTTTTATCAACGCCTTCCTCCTTATCCGGGAATGAAAGGGTACCTTTTACCGCTATTTCGTCTGAATTTATCTTTGCCGACGCGTTAATCCTTTCGCTTTCGTCGTTATACGAAACGGACGCCGTTATTTCCGAACCGGCGGACCTGTCGGTGATCCTGAGATCCGCGGCGCAGATTCCGGCTGAACCTTCCTTTTCGAAACGGTACGTCAGATCCGCCGCGAATACCTTCGACGGTTTATCGCCTCCGTCGACCAGTTCGACCGAGGAAGAGATCCGCATCTCCTTTTTGTCGGGATCTGCCTTTTTCCCGAGCCCGAAAAACCACCTGCCGCCGTCGCCGTAATCATACTCTACCGAAAATCCGGCGCGAACGATCGCCGGCTCGAAATAGCCGGACGGGTCATCCGGCTGAGCGAGGACGAACGATCCCGGTTTCGGATAAAAAACAGCCGAAGCGGATATTTCGTCTATCCTACCGTATCCGTCCTTTAACGTAAGTGTGACGCCGCTCCCGCTTATTCCGAAGATGTTGCGCAGGGTGTCAAGACGGGTTTTAAGATTGACCTCCGCGCCGTTCATAAGTATAGTTCGCGAAGTAACCGAATCTACAAAATCGGTATACTCCCTGTTCTGCGGTTTTGAAAGGATCTTTTCAAAATCGTCCAGAAAAGCCAGTATTCCGTCGGAGTCGATAGAAACGGTGTAGACCGTCTTCGGAAATATACCGGACGAAAAATCGCGGGATATTTCGGTCTTCAGGTGAGACGAAAGACTTTCGGATATCTCTCTTACAGCTTCGGAAAAATCGGGTTTCTCTTCTTCCGCGTCGCTCTTACCGTCCTCAAGAAGCACGAGAAACTGACGAAAATAAAAATATGTGATCTCATCCAGAGGAGATTCGTCGCTGACTGCCGGATTGAGCCAGGAGTTATCCAGCGCTTCGGCTGCGCCGTTGAGCGATATTCTGAAGCATCCCTCTCTTTTGCTTCCGAGTTTCCTGTGCCTCGGATTGGAGATCCCTATATACAGATCGTCCCCGACGTCGGTCAGCTCGATCTTTGCGACGGCGTTTCCGCTTCCGATCTCGATCACGGCAGCCTCGTCGTCCCGGTTCCTTGCGGCGGAAAGTCGCAAAAACCAGCCGTCTTCCGTACCTGTAAGCCTACTGTCGCCGTTGAACTCAGCCCTGACAGTGCAGTCCCCCGGCGCGTCCGGGTTTCCGGCAAGCAGAGCGACCGCGTCCGCTTTTTCCTTTATTTCCGAAAACATCAGGCTGTTCCCGGTTGAAATCGACGAACCCGGATCGGGAACAAAAACGAAAGCGGCAATCAGATACAGCGCGACGAGGACCGAAGCCAGCGCCGAAACGATTATCAGCGGAACGAGCCAGACGGCGATGCGCTTTTTGCGGCGGGGAGGCTGAACGGGAAGCTCGGCGCCTTCAGGTACGTAAATCTGCTGTTTTTCCGTTGTCGAATCCATTTTTCTCGTCTCCTGATCTGCAAATATACAAATCGGCTCGGACATCCGTTCAACGCGGTGCGAGCCGATCCGGGCGGCGCGCGACACGCAGGCGTATCTTGCGCCGCCGCATTGATAATTTATTGCTGATTGGAACCTTCGGCGGATGAAAAGTCGATCTTCATCTGACCGACGGCTTCCGCCTGATGTCTGTCCATAAGAGCGTGGATCTTCTTTACCGGATCCAGTATGACGCTGGTCGATTCGTCGTGATTGAGCGTATCTATTATATACGAGACGTACTTGCACATATTGACGGTGCAGTGCCACGGACGCGTATCGATTTCCGGATCCTTGTATACGAGATTGGTTGTGAAAACCTTGTTTACGATACCTTCGCGGTATGCCTGGTCGAATCCCGAAAGTCCGGCGGTGAACAGTCCGAAGGTGGCGAAATTGAATATCCTGCGTGCTCCGCGCATCTTTACCTGACGGGCGACGTCGAAGAAAGATTCGCCCGAGGAAATCATATCGTCGATGATTATTACGTCCTTGCCCTCGAGTTCGCATCCAAGATATTCGTGGGAAACTATCGGATTCCGTCCGTTGACGATTCTCGAATAGTCGCGCCTCTTGTAGAACATTCCGACGTCGAGACCGAGGACCGAGGAGAAGAACATGCACCTTCCCATGGCTCCCTCGTCGGGCGAAATGATGACGAGCTGTTCCTTGTCAAAGACGATGTCGGGCACTTCGCGCACGAGCGCCTTGACCATCTGATAGGTCGGGCGGTAATTGTCAAAACCTATAAGGGGTATGGCGTTTGCGACTCTGTCGTCATGCGCGTCGAACGTAATAATATTGCGGACTCCGTAAAACTCCAGTTCGCGGAGCATCATGGCGCAGTCGAGGGACTCGCGGCTGGTGCGTTTGTGCTGTCTTCCCTCGTAAAGCATCGGCATAATCACCGAGATACGGCGGGCTCTTCCGTCGACGGCGCCGACGATTCTCTTCAGATCGGCGTAATGTTCGTCAGGAGTCATCGGAACCGGATTGCCGCGAAGCTTGTAGGTCACGCCGTAGTTGAACATGTCGCAAATTATGAAAAGATCGGTACCGCGGACCGAACGGTGTATCATTCCCTTTCCTTCGCCGCTGCCGAATCTCGGACAGTCGGCGGGAATGAGGAAGGACTGATCGGTATTGCGCCATCTTTTGAGATAGGAGTCGACCTGGGATGCGAAGGGCTCGCACCCCGCCATTGAAATAATCCCGAGTTCACCGAATAATTCGTCTTTCATAGCCGCACCGCCTTAAAGTATTTTGTTAATAAAATTATACAATATCTTGTGATAAAATTCAAGGCAAATCGGATATTTTGTTTCGCGCCGGATCATTTTTTCATCTCGACGACGGTGACTCCGGTGTCCCCCTCGCCGAACTGGCCTATCCTGAAAGATGCAACGCGCCGATCGCCCTTCAGATGCGACCATACCGACTGGCGCAGTGCGCCGGTGCCTTTTCCGTGTATTATCCGTACCGACTGCAGTCCGCACAGCACTACCTGGTCAAGATACCTGTCGATTTCGGTCCATGCCTCGTCGCCCGTCATTCCGCGAAGATCGATCTCGGGACTGCACGAACGGCTGACAGCCGTCGCCGTGTATTCGCGCGCCGTCTTCTTTTTTCCGTCCTCTCCCGTAACGGTGACGACGTCCGAAGCCAGCCGGAGATTTGATACCGTCGTCTTTGTTCTGACGTTTCCGACAAGGACAGTAATTTTCCCGGATGCGTCGGGATCCTGCAAAACGACTCCCTCCCTGCGTATGTTGGAGACCCATACGCGGTCGCCTTTTTTCAGAGGTCTGGGAAGAACGTACCCGTCGTCCTTTTCGGTTTCGACCGGATCGTATACGTCTTCGTTTGCGCGAAGATGCTCGCGCACCGCGCGTCTTGCCGCTTCAAGCTCCTCAGCGGCTCGTTCGGTGTCCTTCGCCTTTTTCGCTCTGTCAAGCTGAGAAAAGACGTACTCGCTGGATATCCTCGCCCCTTCGACCATCGTCACGGCTTTTTTCGAGGCGTCCTCAAGCGTTTTTTCGGCGATCGAATACTTTCTCGCTATCTCCTCCTCGGTTCTGCGCCGGTATTCTTCGAACTCCGCGCGCTCTCGGGATAGTTCTCCTATTCTCCTCTCCTCATCCATCCTTGCGTCTTCCAGCCGGTCGATGACCTCCTCGAAGCGCCTGTCCTCGCTGCCGACCTCGCTTTTCGCCCGTTCGATGACCCGCGCCGGAAGCCCGAGGCGCTCGGATATTGCAAGGGCGCAGGATCTGCCGGGCGCTCCTATGTTCAGTCTGTAGGTCGGTCTCAAGGTCTCAACGTCGAATTCGCAGGAGGCGTTTGAAACGCCGGGCGTTCCGATGGCAAAGGATTTCAGTTCGGCATAGTGCGTAGTGGCGGCGCAGAGCGCGCCGCTTCCCCTTACCTCTTCGATAATGGCGATGGCAAGAGCGGCGCCTTCGATCGGATCGGTTCCCGCACCTAGCTCGTCGAAAAGGACGAGAGAATCGGCAGTCAGTTTATCTATGATATCGACGATATTGACCATGTGCGAAGAAAACGTCGACAGCGAACGCTCAATGCTCTGAGCGTCTCCGAGATCGACCAGGACCGAATCGAAAACGCAGACCGCGGATCCTTCCTTTACGGGTATTCGCAGCCCCGACTGAACCATCAGAGAAAAAAGTCCGAGCGTTTTCAGCGTGACGGTCTTTCCCCCGGTGTTCGGACCGGTTATAACGAGCGTGTCGAACTCCCCGCCGAGACGCACGTCGACGGGTACCACGTTTTCCTTCGGGATCAACGGGTGACGGGCTCCGTTATAAACAATTATTCTCTTTTTGGTTTCGATCTTCGGCGAAACGCAGTCGAAAAGCTCGGACAACTCTGCCTTGGCAAACAGTACCGCAAGCTCGTCTGCGTTCTGATTGTCGTATTCAAGTATCTGTCTTCGAGCGGCTACCTCGGAAGAAAACTCGGAAAGGATCCTTTCGATTTCGCGCTTTTCCTCGGCTTCGAGCGCCCTTATCGCGTTGTTCGCTTCGACAACCGCGATCGGTTCGATGAAGTAGGTGGCACCGGATGATGAAGTGTCGTGAACAAGTCCCTTTATCTCGTTGCGGCATTCGGCGCGGACGGGAATCACGTATCTGCCGTTTCTGATCGTGACGATGTTTTCCTGCAGATATTTCGAATACTCTCCGCCGGTATATCTGTTAAGAATCTCGCGTACGCGAAGGGTCTCGCGGCGGAGCTTCCTGCGCACGTCGGCAAGCGCGGGGCTGGCGTCGTCCGCAAGAGTATCCTCTGACGGAATCGCTCTCCAGATTCTGTCCTCGAACTGTCTGTCGGGAACCAGACGGGAAAAAATTTCGTCGATGACGGTTTCGAAGGTCCTGTTCGTCTTTGAATAATCGATCAGCCCGCGGCATGCCCGGAGCAGCTCGGCAACGTCGAGGAGCTCGCGAGGTATAAGCACGGCACCCTTGTCGGCGCGCTCGCAAAGCCCGGAAACGTCGGTTATTCTTCCGAACGGCGGTCGGCCTTTTTCCCGCAGAAGTGCCACCGCTGCATCGGTCTGCCCGAGAGCGCGCGTGACGGCGACGGGGTCGGACTCGGGTCTCAGTTCAAGGCAGGCCTTCCTCGCCCCCTCGGTCCGTGCTCTTTCCGCAAGCATTCCGATTATTTTATCAAATTCAAGGACGGAAACCGTCCTTTCGTCAAGCAGCATCAGTTTGCAACCTCATGATAAGTTTTTAGTGAAGAGAAACCTCTTTCAAGATGAGACAGAAGATAGGTTTCGGCTGCGTCGGAAAAGGAGCGAAGATCTTTCCCCTCGCCGACAGAAAACGCGAGCATCTTTTTGACAGGCGCCGCGGTACAGTACCTTACCGACTCAAGCGCCGCGCCGGTAAGCGGAACGAGAAGCGATCTGGTACCGAATTCGTCTGTGGGAACGGCTCCCGCGGCTGCGTCGGCGGGAAGCGTCGGTTCGCCTTTCGCGCAGTCGGAACAAAGGATTCCGCCGTTCATTACGTCAAGATAATAAAATCCGTTTTCGTTCTTTCCGCATCTGCGGCAGCAGTCGAGCATGGGTTCGTATCCCGAAAGGCACGCCGCCCTCAACTCGAAAACGCCCTTGATCTGATCGAACGGACGTAGGCGCGTATCTGCAGCGTAAAGGCAGTTGAGAGCCAGGCGCAACAGGTCCTCCGCGTCCTCTCCGGGGGCGCTGAGTTCAAAGCAGACGTCGCAGATATACTGAGCGAGATAGATGGCAGAAATATCCTTGCCTATCGAAGGAAAGGCCTCCGAAACCGAGGCGTCGTGAAGATAGCAGTAATCGCCCTTTGCCCGTATCTCATAATTACCCCACACGTAGGGGCAGCAGGCGGGCATAAGCCGGCTGCGCAGCGAGCGGGCGCCCTTCGCGGATACGTTTATCCTTCCGCCGGATGTGAGAAGCGTAACAAGTCTGTCGTTTTCTCCGGAATTGACCGCCCGGATCACGAGACCGTCTGTGCAGTATTCGGAAGCAGACACTTTTTACTCGCCGTCTTTCTTTTCGAATTCGCGCCTGTCGTAGCCCAGGGTACGGACAAGTCCCTCCCGGTCGCGCCAGTTTTCCTTTACCTTGACCCAGAGATCGAGGTAGACCTTGCCGCCGGTGACCTTTTCAAGTTCTTCCCTTGCATAGGTCCCGACGCGCTTTATCAATTCCCCGCCTTTTCCGATAATTATCTTTTTGTGCCCCGGCTTTTCGCAGATGATCTCGCAACGGATCTTCGTCAGGCCCTCCTCCTCGGTATAGCCCTCCGTAACGACGGCGATCCCGTGAGGCACCTCGCGGTCGAGCGCCCTCAGAAGCTTTTCCCGGACGATTTCGGAGGCGTATCTGCGCATGCTCTGATCGGTGATCTCGTCTTCGGGATAAAACCATTCGGATTCGCGAAGAAAATGCGACAGCTCGTCCAGCACCTCGTCAACGTGCGTACCGTTTTTCGCGCAGACGGGAACCACGGCGTCAAAGCTGTGAATCGCGGCGTAGGCGGCGATGGTCGCCGCTATCGTCTCCCGGTTCGCGGTATCGATCTTGTTCAGTACAAGTACGGAAGGACGTTTGCTTTTTTTCAAATAATTTACGACCTTCTTTTCGGTCTCGGACGGCTGACGCGTGACGTCGGCGACAATCATCACAACGTCGCCCTGCATCATCCCGTTTTCCGCCGCGTCCACCATGTAGTCGCCGAGTCTTGACTGCGCTCTGTGCATTCCCGGAGTATCGAAAAAAACGAACTGATCCTCTCCGCGGGTAAGTATCCCGCGCACGCATTCCCTCGTTGTCTGCGGCTTCGAAGAAACGATCGCCACTTTTTCGCCCAGTATTCTGTTCATCAGCGTCGATTTCCCGACGTTCGGTCTTCCGACTATCGATACGAAAACCGTTTTTTTCATGTTTTCCAGCTCCGGAATAATTAAAAATTCTTACCGGAATATAATATCATATATTTATCATTCAGTCAAGAAAAAAATGAGCGGACGGCGGGATACGCCTCGCGGTTTATTTGAGTTTTTTAGAAGCAATTCATTTTTTCCGCGGAAAATGGAAATACTACTTTCCCGCTATTGATAATCGGAATAAAAAATGGTATAATTAAATAAACTCGGAAAACCGCAGGTTTTCCGATGCGGCTATTATTATCAAATACGGAGGTTTTCGGAAATGGCAAAGAAAGATGCGCCAAAAGACGTCAGAGCAAAAGAGTTTATGACGAAATCCAAATCTTTATTCAAAAAATTCATTCCCCGCGACAGAATCGACGAGATCGGAGTCACCGAATGCACTGAAAAGAACGGCGCGTTCGAGCTCTCGGGCCCCGTTTGCACCACCTCCCCGACAGGAAAGCAGAAAACCTTCAGATATAACGCGTC
>CACZSP010000056.1 GCA_902783905.1 uncultured Ruminococcus sp. | reverse complement strand
GTCGGGTTTGCTATCCGGGAGTACATGAATCCGGGATTGGTCAGATCGAAAAGCGCTCCGAGATCGTCCATTGTATCGTATTTAAAGGTCGTGCTCTGGTATATCGGAAGTATCCGCGGCTCGCCGCTTTTCGGCGTATAACCCGCCTGCACGCAGTTCGTTTCGATTCCGTATCCGTTATTCTTCATAATCAACCCCCGGTTTGTCCGAAAAATAAAATATATATTAGTATATCACA
Source organism: uncultured Ruminococcus sp. (assembly GCA_902783905.1). Lineage (GTDB taxonomy): Bacteria > Bacillota > Clostridia > Oscillospirales > CAG-272 > CAG-390. The sequence continues at coordinate 6,430 of CACZSP010000056.1, read as the reverse complement.
TTTTCGGCGATTTATAAAGAACTTTTTTGAAAAAAGAGGAGGAAGCGGCTCCGTCTTCCGCATTTCGTACTCCGGCGGAGCGCTCCCCGCGAAAAAAACGTTTTTTCGCTTGCAAACGTGCCTGTTATGTTGTATAATTAATTAAATATTTAATGTCGAAAGGTTTTGATTATGGACAAGGAACAGAACCCCGCTTATCTTGCCGCGGCAGAGGAATACCGCAGGTTCGGATCCGACGCCGAGGCGGCGATAGCCCGGCTTATGCGCATACCCGTTTCTCTCCACTGCTGGCAGGGCGACGACGTTCGCGGCTTCGAGGGAAAGGGCTCTCTCGACGGAGGGATACAGGCTACCGGCAACTATCCCGGCGCAGCCACCAACGTAAAGGAGCTGATGAGCGACATCGAGACCGCCGCGTCGCTGATACCCGGAAAACTCCGGCTCAATCTTCACGCCTGCTACGCCGTTCCGGACTTCGGCAGAAGAAGCGACAGGGATTCCCTGAAGCCCGAAGATTTCAGAGTCTGGGTGGATTTTGCGAAGCGTCTCGGAATGGGAATAGATTTCAATCCGACCTTTTTCTCGCATCCGATGGTCAAAAACGGTCTGACTCTTTCAAGCCCGGACGACGAGGTCCGCGAGTTCTGGATCAGGCACGGTATCTGCTGTCTGCGCATCGCCGAGTATTTCGCCCGTGAGACCGGATCGCGCTGCCTCGTCAACTTCTGGATCCCCGACGGCCTGAAGGACGTCCCGGCAGACAGGTATTCGCCGCGCGCCCGTTTCGCCGATTCGATGGACCGGATCCTCGACAGCGGATACGACCGCGACCTTGTCTCGGTTTCCCTCGAATCGAAGGTCTTCGGCATCGGCGTCGAATCGTATACCGTCGGCTCGGCGGAATTCTGCAACAGCTACGCCCTGACCCGCGGACTCGTCCCGCTGATGGACAACGGTCACTATCATCCCACCGAATCGGTAGCCGACAAGATCCCCTCGATGCTTCTCTTCTGCGACAGGGTCGCTCTTCACGTCACCCGCGGCGTCCGCTGGGACAGCGACCACGTGGTCAGATTCGACGACGAGATCAGGGACATCGCCATGGAGATAGCACGCGCCGGGGATCCCGACGCCTTCTTCCTCGCCCTCGATTATTTCGACGCCAGCATAAACAGGATCGCCGCCTGGGTCAGCGGAGCGAGATCCTTCAGGAAAGCCCTCCTTTACGCCTTCCTCTTCCCGCACGAAAAAGCGGCCGAACTTCAGGAAAACGCCGAATTCACCGATCTTTTCGTACTCACCGAGGAATTCAAAACGGCGCCCTTTGCCGCCGTCTGGGAGGAATACTGCCGCCGCTCGGGTGTCGAACCGGGCATCGAATGGCTGGATTCGGTAAAACAGTACGAAAAGAAAGTCACCTCAAAAAGATAAACAGAACGGAGAACCGCTATGCTCTACCGCAAGAACGAATCGCCCTCGCTGCCGGCAAAGCTTTTCGCCGAGCCGACCTGCGAATACCGGGGAACGCCCTTCTGGGCATGGAACTGCCGGCTTGAAAAGGACGAGCTGCTCCGCCAGATCGAAGTGCTTAAGAAGATGGGTTTCGGCGGCTTCCACATGCACGTGCGCTCGGGAATGGCGACCGAGTACCTCGGAAAGGAATTCATGGACCTCGTCGCCGCCTGCACCGAAAAGGCAAAGTCGGAAAAGATGCTCGCCTGGCTGTACGACGAGGACAGATGGCCGTCCGGATTCGCCGGAGGCCTCGTGACGCGCGAGGAAAAATACCGCATCCGCTATCTTCTCGTGACCCGTACTCCGTACGAGGAACTGGGCGGTCAGAAGCGCGAGGGCAGCGAGGCGCAGACCGCGAAAAGATCGGGCAACGGAAAGCTGCTCGCGAGATTCGATATCAAGCTCGACGAAAACGGCTGTCTTTCCTCATACCGTATGCTCGGAGACGGCGAAAGGGCGGAGGGGAAGGAATGGTTCGCCTACGTCGAATCCCCGCAGTGCAGCCCGAGATACAACGGATACACCTACGCCGACCTGATGAACAGGGCGGCTATCGACAGATTTATCGAAGTCACACACGAAAAATATTATGAAAAGGTCGGCGCGGAATTCGGAAAGACCGTGCCCGCCATCTTCACCGACGAACCGCAGTTCACGCACAAGCAGACACTTCCCTTCCCGGAATCGGAAAACGACGTCGCCCTTCCCTGGACCGACGATCTGCCCGAAACCTTCCGCGCGGCGTACGGCGAGGATATAGTCCCGCACATTCCCGAGCTTCTCTGGGAACTGCCGGACGGAGTTTCGACCTTCCGTTATCACTACCACGATCACGCCTGCCAGAGATTCGTCGACGGCTTCGCCTCGAATCTCGGCGGATGGTGCGACCGGCACGGCATAGCCCTGACCGGACACATGATGCGCGAGCCCAGTCTCTCGTCCCAGACAGCCGCCGTCGGCGAGGTCATGAGGTCGCTCAGCGCCTTCCAGCTTCCCGGCATCGACATGCTCGCCGACCGTCACGAATACACGACGGCCAAGCAGGCGGCGTCGGTCGCCCACCAGTACGGACGCGAGGGAGTCATGAGCGAGCTGTACGGAGTCACCGACTGGTCGTACGACTTCCGCGGGCACAAGCTCCAGGGAGACTGGCAGGCGGCGCTCGGCGTCACCGTGCGCGTCCCTCACCTGTCATGGGTATCGATGGAGGGAGAGTCGAAGCGCGACTATCCCGCCAGCATAAACTATCAGTCAAGCTGGTGGTCGAAGTATTCTCTCGTAGAGAATCACTTCGCCCGTCTCAACACCGCGCTGACGAGAGGAAGACCGGCGATAAGAGTAGGAGTCGTTCATCCCGTCGAGTCCCTTTGGCTCAGATGGGGCCCCTCCTCTCAGACGGAAGCCGACCGTTCCCGCCTCGACGGATGCTTCGAAAGCGTGACGAACTGGCTGCTGTTCGGTTCGGTCGATTTCGATTATATCAGCGAATCGCTCCTTCCCTCTCAGTGCGAAAAGGGCGGCAACCCCCTCTGCGTAGGACGGATGAAATACGACGCCGTCGTCGTTCCCGGCTGCGACACGCTCAGGAGCACGACCCTCGAAAGACTGAAGAAATTCGCCGAAGAGGGCGGAAAGCTGATCTTCCTCGGCGCCGCCCCGAAATATATGGACGCGAAGCCCTCCGACGTCCCTGAAAAGCTCTGGTCGTCGCCCCTTTCGGTCCGCACCGAATTCACCCGCGCCTCGCTCCTCGCCGAACTGGAGGAGGTCCGGGACGTCGATATCAGGAATACCAACGGTTCCCGCACGGGAGAGCTCTTCTCGGCTCTGCGCGAGGACGGAAAGAGCCGCTGGCTTTTCGTATGCCGCGGGACCAATCCCTACAATCCGGATATCTCGCAAAGGCAGTCGGTCCGCATAACCGTCCGCGGAGAGTGGAAACCGACCCTTTACGACACCGTAACCGGAAAAACGCGTCCCGTCTCCTTCACCGCCGAAAACGGAAAGACCGCCGTTCCGTACGTCCTTTACCCGCACGACAGTCTTCTTCTGAAGCTCGAACCGCTGCGCCGGGGCGAGGCGCGCGCGGCAAAAATCAGAAGCGAAAAGCCTGCCGTATCCGTCGATCATCACGGGCTCACCCTGCGCGAAGCCGCGATCATACCCGACGAACCCAACGCCCTGCTTCTCGATATCTTCGAATACTCTTTCGACGGAGCCCCCTTCGAGGGCCCGGAGGAAATACTCAGGATCGACACTCTCCTGCGCAGACGTCTCGGCTGGGAGCCGTGGGGCGGAAGCGCAAACCAGCCCTGGTGCATCGCTCCCGAACCGAACGCTCACGTCCTCTCCCTGCGCGCCTGCTTCGACAGCGACGTCAGTGTGAAAAAGCCACTGCTTGCACTCGAGGCGGCGGAGGATACGTCGATCAGATTCGACGGAAAGCCGGTCCCGTCCGCGGTGAACGGATACTACGTCGACAAATCGGTTAAAACCGTTTCGCTGCCGGAGTTCGGCCCGGGGAAACACACCGTCGAACTTTCCTTCCCGTTCGGGAAGCGGACGGCAGCCGAACGCGTCTATCTGCTCGGCGGATTCGGAGTGAAGCTGTCCGGAAACAGACAAACGGTCGTGCGCATGCCCGCCTCGGTCGGTTTCGGAGATCTCTGCACGGAAGGATTCCCCTTCTACGGAGGCGCCGTCACCTACCGGATGCACTTCGACACCTCTCTTCCTGACGTCGAAATACGCATCCCTCACTGGAGAGCTGCCGTTTACGAAATATCGGTCGACGGAAGGAAACCGGTATGCGGCGCCTTCGCACCCTATTCGACCGTTTTTGAAGGGCTTAAGCCGGGGCGCCACCGCCTTGACGTGAAGCTGTATTTCAGCAGGGCAAACGCTTTCGGACGCATCCACTGCGCCGACGAGCTTCTCGCCTATCCGAGTCCGTCCGCCTGGAGGACGTCGGGAGACTCATGGACCTACGGCTACCGGCTCGTCCGCCAGGGACTGCTCTCGGAGCCCGTCATACGCGAATTTTCATCGGATAAATCCGAAAACCAATAATTCCGGAGGAACAGAAAAATGCCGCCTTATGCAATCATCATCCCGTCGGTCATCGTCATCATCCTGTTTTTCGCGGGTCTGCGGATCGTTCCGCAGGCGCACACCTTCGTGGTCGAGCGCCTCGGAAAATTCCACGCCGTCTGGGAAGCCGGACTTCACTACAAATTTCCTTTTATCGACGCGATAACCAACCGTGCGACCCTTATGGAGCAGGTGCTTGACACCCCGCCCCAGCCGGTCATTACTTCGGACAACGTCACTATGCAGATAGACGCCGTCGTCTACTACCGCATTTTCGACGCGAAACTCTACGCCTACGGAGTCGTAAACCCGATGAACGCCCTCGCGAATCTCACGGCGACCACGCTCCGTAACATCGTCGGCGAGCTTTCTCTCGACGAATCGCTCACCTCCCGCGACACAATCAACGCGAAGATGCAGGAGATAATCGACCGCGAGACCGACCCCTGGGGCATCAAGGTCATCCGCGTCGAGATCAGGAACATCATGCCTCCCGCCGACATACGCGAGGCGATGGAAAAGCAGATGAGAGCCGAAAGAGAACGCCGCGAGACGCTTCTTCAGGCGGAAGGCCACAAGCAGGCGGCCATCACCCGCGCCGAAGGTGACAAGCAGGCGATGATCCTCAAAGCGGAAGGCGAACGCGACGCGCGCATCGCCCGCGCCGAAGGCGAAGCGAAGGCGCTGCTGCTTGCAAGACAGGCCGAAGCTGACGGTCTCAGGGCGCTCAAGGCAGCCGATCCCAACGACGCCGTTCTCGAACTCAAGCGCTATGAATCCCTCGTCCGTCTCGCCGACGGAAAGGCGTCGAAGATCATCGTTCCGACCGACGCTGTAAACTCTGTCCGCCGCAACGTGTACTTTTCCGAAACGGCAGGGATAGGCGACGTAACTCCGCCGGCTCCCGAACAGCCGGCGCAAAAGCAGCCGGACGAATGCTGCGAAAAGATCGCCGACGACCCGGAGTACAAAGATCTGGTTCAGTAAACAAAAAATAAAAATCCGAAAAGGAGAAAAACGATGAAAAAAGTTCTTTCGGTCATGATCGCCGCAATTCTTTTCGCGGCACTCCTGATCCCGACGGCATCCGCCGCCGACCTGTATACCTCCGCCAACGACGGAGACATCCTCTATACCGCCAACTTCAACGGCGACGATTTCTGGAAGCCCGAGAAGACTAAGGGTGAGATGAAGGTCACCGTAGATCCCGCCGACAGCGGAAAGTGCACCTTCGAAAACCTCCAGGACAAAATCCAGGCATGGTGGGGCGGCCCGGTCGAGGGACTTCCGCTCAACGAGACCAGCCTCTACACCGTCTACTGGACAGTCACCCGTGAAGAAAAAGCCGCCATCGGTTTTTATCCCGACGCGAAATACGGCGTATACGGATATGCCGACAAGATCAAGCTTATGAACGTCGCGTCCTCTCTTTCGGGGCACGACTATCACAACTTCTCCGATCTCGGCATCAACGTTGACGCCGTCATTCAGGACTACGCGCTCGAAATTAACGGAGTCGACAACGTCCTCACCCTTTACGTAAAGGACGTCACGACCGACAAGTACGTCGAGTTCGATACCTGCGAGCCCTTCCTCGAGATCCCCTTCTTTGATACCGATACCCTCGGACTTTACTTCTACGTCTACTACGCAAACCAGATCTCGACGATCACCAACTGCTACGTCACCAAGGGACTTGCCTGGGGCAAGGTAGCCGAGACCGAGCCCGAGACCTCTCCGGCCGCCACGACTCCCGAAGCGACCGTTCCGGCCACGACTCCCGAAGCGACCGAGCCCGAATCCACCCCCGAGGCAACCGATGCCG
>CACZSP010000055.1 GCA_902783905.1 uncultured Ruminococcus sp. | reverse complement strand
GCTCCGGTCGGGATAAAATCGTTTATCTGATAAAAGCCGTCCTCTCCGTCGGTCCACCCGGAAACGGTGACGGTTACCGTCACGTTGTAGGCCGTATTCTTTTGCCAGTTTGCGGTTTTTTTCACCGTCAGTTTTCTGTTGCCGGCCGCAAGTTCGGCTTCTTCAAGACTTTGCGGGTAAAAGACGCGGACTCCCGTTTCTCCGGTGAATGACTTAACGGAAAGGCTTTCGAACTCTGCTTTCGAGAGGGTCATCGACTGCGAATGCCCCGCCTTAAGCGTTATTGTTTTTTCAATCCCATCTATTGAATAAACGATCTTCGCGGCTTCAGGCAGATCGGAGGGCAGGTAATAACGCAGGTACGCCGAAAGGCCGGGAAGCGCGAATTTCGATACTCCGCCTCTCAGGAGATATTTTACCATCTTTTCTGCGGTCCCGCGGCTGGTCCTGGCCGCCGAAAGCAGCGCGATACCGGTAAGTTCTGCCGTTTCGGTACCGTCTAAGCCCTGAACGGACGCGATATCCGCGATGCCGTCCCCATTTTCGTCGGTGAAGGTCACGACCTTTGCAAGTATGCCGTTTGCCGATCTGTTGTCTCCGCAGACGGCGTAGGCAAGGGCAAGGAAAAGCTTTCCTTCCGTCGTAAACTCTTTCAGCTCATTCGCCGCTTCGTCGATTTCCCCGAGCACCGGCTCTCCGTACGCCGCGAGGGCGGCGAGCGTCGCCGCGAATTCGGTCCTGTCCGGCTGTTCCCGGGACAGAAGCGTTTTGCCCAGCGCGGATGAAAAATCATAACCCGACAGTATTTCGGGACAAGACGCGAGCAGCTCGGCGAGGAGTCCGGCGCTTCCCTCCGAATACGTGAAAAGCGCGGGATATTTATTTGTTCTCGAGGCGTTGTTTCTGATATAGGCGCTGATATTCGACGGAACGGTCAGGTTCTGATCGGTACCGTAGGTCTGTATTTCGGCTTTTATCGAAACGTATCTCGCCGCGATCGCGTCCAGCCGTTCTCCGCCCGCCGAGCGCAAAAGACCGATGATCTCGTCGTAAATATCCGACGGATTCCTGTTGAAGAAGGATAGTGTGACGGGGAAGGACGCGGGGTTGATATCTGCGAGTCCGGCGATATCCGTGACGGTTACCGCGTTGACCGTTGCGGCGTATTCGACTACGCGGACCGTCTTTTTCAGAGCGTCTCGCGCTTCTCCGCATTCGGCGTAAACGGTGACCGAGTATTCACCTGCGGCAAGCTTTCCGAAATGGAGCCAGGCGGCGACGCTGCCCTCGGAGGAAGCGGACGCCTCGGAGACAGTGTCTCCGGCGGCGTTCTTTATTTCACCGCGCCAGGAAACGGTGCCCGCGACTGCGGCGCCGAAGGCTCTTGCTGAGACGGTCACGTCGTCGCGCTCGAGATATTCGGGGAATATCCCGATACTCGCGAACATCTCCTGAGTGCATATCACGGAAGATACTCCGCTGCCCGCGTGCAGCCCTGCCACGCCTTTCGGCGCATCCGAGACGGCAACGGCGGTTATCCGCCAGCGGGTGATATTGTCGGGAACGCGCATCGAAAGGGTGCCGTTTCCGTTTTCGTCGAGTTTTATTTCAACAAATTCCGGGTTGTTGGCAAAGTATTTTCTAACGTAGGCAGAGGACGTCCCGGAAGATGCGTCGATGTTTACACTATCCGACGGGGCTGCTTCATAAAGGTCCGCCTCCGCGACCGGATCGTAGCGCTTTACCGAAAGGCGCATCGGTCCGGGGTAGAAGGCCTGACTCGTCACATTCGGATCTAAATTCTTTCTGTTGACCGAGTATCTCAGAAAGCTGACGGGATCCTCCTTCTGATCTCCGGCGGCAAAGCAGGCTTCATCCACCACGCTGAGAAGTACCAGCGCCGGAGAACCGTTTTTCGTCCTGACCGAGATCACCGCCGTATCCCCCGGAGAATAACTGTCTTTGTCCGAACTGATCTCGAGATTGATCGACGCTTCTCTTTCGAAGTCGTAACTGATCTGGAAGCTATCAGTGTCGTATACGCCGGAACCGGTGTTGTAATACAGCGCCGTGAGGCATGCTCCCGATATCATTTCCTCGGTGAGTTCAAACGATACTTCGCCGTTTTTCCGTCCCCACAGGGTTATTCCTTCGTGAGTGCACAGAAAGACCAGAGCCTCCGCGGGGCTGTCCCCCAGGACAAGCCGTACGGTGTATTTTTCTCCCAGCGCCAGAGGAGTCGAGAAGGATTCGGAGAACTGCATCCGCTGTGTCAGATATGAAGATGACCCCGAAGACGATTCGGAGGGTTTGTTGCGTGAATACTGGAGGGATTTGGAGCCGGTGACGGTGTTTCCGTTCGAATCGTCGTAAAAGGGCCAGTAGACGGTGATGTAAGTCGTCGGGTCGTCGTCGCCGAGTTCGAGAGCCGGGATCAGAGCGCGTCCGTCGGTAAAGGTAACTTCCCCTTCCGCCGCGATCGCCGTCCTTTTGACGCTCTGGGTTTCAGTCACGGTTTTTCCGGTGTAGGGATCGTACCGGGTGACGGTCGTCTGTTCATGCCAGATCTTTTCAACGCTGTATTTTACAGGCCTCGGATATTCCCCCGCGACCGGGGAAGTATTTTCGACCCAATTGAGAACACCGCTTTCTTCCATCTCTTCATAATCATTGGAAAAAAGAAAGAGTTCAACGGTGTTGAAAGGTCTCGGACCTCCGTCGCGGTTATACGACAAAAGCAGATAATCCGAGTAGTAAAAGACGACTTTTTCACTGATTTTCGTTTCCTTGATGTCAATGCCGGAGATCTCAGCGGTCACCGTGGCTATCCCGTTGTTCGCGTCGTTGAAGGGCGAGGGAGCGGGTATCG
>CACZSP010000054.1 GCA_902783905.1 uncultured Ruminococcus sp. | reverse complement strand
GTGCAAAGGATCAAACCGTGCTTCCCGAAAACAGGCACAAAAATCTCTCGCCAATACACGCACGCGAATTGTGCGGTATTGCCTTAACTGAACAACAGCCCGGAACCGTGATGAAAGGATTATTGAACCGATATGAAAAAAGAAAGCAAAAAAACCGAGCAGCCGGAAGCCGGCAGCGAACAGGAAGCGAGAAAAAAAGCGCTCAAGACCGCGCTGACACAGATAGAAAAGGACTTCGGATCGGGCGCCGTGATGCGCCTCGGAGAAAACGGGAGAATGACCGTTCAGGCGGTCTCCACCGGGTCGCTCCTTCTTGATATGGCGCTCGGGATCGGCGGTATCCCGCGCGGGAGGATCACCGAGATATTCGGGCCGGAGTCGTCCGGAAAGACCACGGTGGCACTCCACGTCATCGCCGAGGTCCAGAAGCTGGGCGGCGAGGCCGCCTTCATCGACGCCGAACACGCTCTCGACCCGGTTTACGCGAAAGCTCTCGGCGTGGACATAGACAATCTTCTCGTCTCGCAGCCCGACTGCGGAGAGGACGCTCTCGAAATAACCGAGTCGCTCGTCCGCTCGGGAGCCGTCGACATAATCGTCATCGACTCGGTGGCGGCGCTCGTTCCCCGGCAGGAGATAGAGGGCGACATGGGCGCGTCGATGGTCGGCGTCCAGGCGCGGCTGATGTCGCAGGCGATGCGCAAGCTTTCCGCCGCCATCTCAAAATCCAACTGCGTCGTAATATTCATCAACCAGTTGAGAGAAAAGGTCGGCGTGATGTACGGCAACCCGGAGGTCACGACCGGCGGGCGCGCCCTCAAGTTTTACGCGTCGGTCCGCATAGATATCAGGCGGTCGGAGCAGCTGAAGAACGGCAACGACATTTACGGCAACCGCGTAAAATGCAAGGTCGTGAAGAACAAGGTCGCGCCGCCCTTCAAGACGGCCGAATTCGATATCCTCTACGGAAAGGGAATCAGCCGTTCGGGAGAGCTCTGCGACGCCGCGATAGAGCTTGACATCATTCAGAAGAGCGGATCCTGGTTCTCGTACAACGGCGAGCGTCTTGCTCAGGGCAAGGACAACACGCGCAAGGCGATAGAAGATAATCCCGAACTGTTTGCCGAGCTTGACGCCAAAGTCAGGGCCGCGCTGTCCGAGAAAAGAGACGGCGGTTCCTCCGGAAGCGACGATTTCGAGCTTGACGACGACCTTGATATAGATCTCGGCGACGGACAGGGCGACAACTGAACGGCAGCGGGAAGATGATCACGGTAACCGGCTTTGCTTCGGTCAATTCGGGCGAAGCGGTCAGGGTAAGCGGAAAGACGGGCGACGGGGAGAAGTTCGGATTTCTTGTTCCGTCGGAAATATTTCACGAATCCGGAATTTCGGCAGGCGTCCTGCCGGACGAGGTGCTTGACCTTCTTTCGGACAGCGACAAAAAATACCGCGCCTTCTGCGCGGGAAGGCGGCTGCTCGAATACGGGAGCAACTCCGCGGGGCTGCTCGAATTCAAACTGATAAAAAAGGGGCACGAAAAAAGCGCCGCGTCTTACGCCGCGGCAAAACTGTGCTCTCTCGGACTTATCAACGAAAAAAGCGACGTAATCTTCGAATGCGACAGTCTCATCCGGCGCGGATACGGACGGATGAGAATAATGTCGCGCCTGCGCGCCGAGTCCTATTCGGAGGAAGCGCTGAAAGAGGCGTCGTCTTATCTGCGCAATACCGATTTTTCGGAAGTGGTATCGAAGGTCGTGAAAAAGAAGTGGGGAACCATCCCTTCCGACCCCGCCGCGCGAAGAAAAGCGGTCGCCGCGCTCTACCGCCTCGGATTTACCTCCGACGATATCAGATCGGTCCTCTGAAACGATGAGAGATATTTATTTTTCCCTTATGGAAAAGACCCTCGGCGCTTATACCGACGGCCATATCCGGGAGTATTTCGACAGGGTAAAAAAAGACGGGCTTACCGAGCACGGTTTCCCGCGGCTAACCTCCGTACTCGGTATACTCGTTTCGCGCGGAAAGCGGACGGAACTGACGCCGCTTTTCCTTGAAATGATGGATTTCTGCTGCCAATCGATCCCTAACAGGAAGGCGGCGAACGATTTTTCGGTCAGAGAGATCGTTACCTGCATCGCAGAGGTCGAAAAAAGCGGTACCGTTCCGCGGGAGCGCACCGAAGAATGGAAAAGCAGTCTTTCACGGATCGATCCCGAAAAGACTTACGACGTATACGCCGTGACTCCCTGCGACAACGTGCGCAACTGGGCGCTTTTCACCGCCGTCAGCGAATACGCGAGACTGAAACACGGCATCGGAGGTTCTGTGGATTTCATAGAACTTCAGATCGCCTCCCAGCTTCAGTGGTTTGACGAAAACGGGATGTACTGCGACAGGAAAGGCGGCGACGACCGTCAGCCCTTCGTTTACGATATCGTTCCGAGAGCGCTCTTTTCGATGCTTCTGAATTTCGGATACGACGGGAAATACCGTTCGCGGATCGACGAAATTCTGAAAAAAGCCGGACTTGTCACCCTGAAAACCCAGTCTGTTACGGGAGAACTCCCGTTCGGCGGGCGGAGCAATCAGTTCCTGCACAACGAGGCGTGGCTTGCCGCCGTTCTCGAATTCGAGGCGGTAAGATATAAAAGGGAAGGCGACGAAGACGCGGCGCGCAGATTCGCGTCCGCCGCGGCGCTTGCCGTCTCCGAGGTTGAGCGCCGGCTGGCGGAGGACGGTATAAGTCATATAAAAAACCGCTTTCCCGTGGAAAGCGGTTACGGGTGCGAGGGTTACGCTTATTTCGACAAATATATGGTTACGACGGCGTCGGTCCTTTACGCCGCCTGCCTCATTTCCGACGGAAGCATTCCTTTTTCGGCAAAAAGAGACGTGAGTCCTTCGGCGTTTGAAACCTCCGGGAGATTTCACAAGGTGTTTCTGTGTTGCGGGGAGTATTTTGCCGAATTCGAAAAAAACGCCGACCCGAAATACGACGCAAGCGGTCTCGGGAGAGTTCACAAGGCCGGCGCGCCCTCGGAGATCTGTCTTTCCGTCCCGTGCCCCGCGTCGGACAGGTCGAAATACCTGATTGATCTTCCGCATTCACCCGCCCAGGCGATCTGTCCTGCCGTCCCGTCGGACGGAGGATGGGTGTACGGAACGGACGGGGATTTTTCCTACTCGACCGTTTCGCTGACGGAGGAGAATAACGCCGCTTCCGCCGTTATCCGGTGTACGGCAGGCGAAAAAAAACTCCTGATGAGTATCTGTGTATCGGCGGACGGAGTCGCGCTGACACTGACGGGAGAGGGCGCCGTCGGCTGCCTGCTTCCGGCTTTTGAATTCGACGGCGAAACGAAGACGGATATCACCGCCGCCGACCGGACGGTAACCGTCTGCTATCGCGGCTGGGAGTGCGTTTACGCCACCGACGGCACCGTCGCGGACGCCGGATTCACCTCGGGGAACCGCAACGGATATTACAGGGCGT
>CACZSP010000053.1 GCA_902783905.1 uncultured Ruminococcus sp. | reverse complement strand
GGACTCACAAAACGTTATCATTTATTGCGGTGTTTGTCCTTCTCGCCTCTCTTTTGGTTTCCTGCGGCGGAAGTCTCCCCGAAAACCGCGGGTCGGGAGTCGTTCGCGAAGACGTACTGGACTACGGGCCGTTTCTGTTTTTTCCCTACCGCATCCTGTTCCGGTACAACCGTTCGACAAACACCGTAACGAGAATGTGCTCCGATCCGGAATGCGGCGGAAACTGCCCTCTCGACGCGTTGGCGGATTATCCTCACTTTGTCGACGGGAGCCGGCTGTACTTCACAGCGGTAGATTTCGGCTTTCATATTCTGCACGCTTATACCGATATTATGACCGGAGACGTTACCGTGTTGCGCGAGCTGACTCAGGCAGAGGCGCCGTTCGATTCGTATATGCTGTCCTGTGACGGCGAATACGTATGGTATCAGGCGAAACTGCTTAAAGAGGGCGGGAGCAAAACCGATTCAAAGGATTATGAAACCTGGCTCTGCCGCATGCCGAAGTCCGGCGGAAAGGAAGAGCGGGTTTTCACGTCGGACAGTCTTTGCCTTCGTGCCGCCACTCCGTACGGTATCGTGATGAGCGACGAGCTCGGCGTATATCTTCTGGATACGTCGACGCGGGAGGCGGAGATGATTTACGATCTCGCGGCGCAGGGGTACGTCGGATGGCATTCCACTCCGCAGTATTACGACGGGAAGCTTTATTTCTGCGCGTCACACTCCGCGGAAGGGAAAAGCGAGCCGTATCTGATGCGCCTTGACGTCCAGAACAAAGACGTGAAAAAACTTGTCGCGGACCCCGTCGAGGAGTTTGCGCTGACCGGGTCGGGTATATACTATCTTCTCATTCCGGAGGGAACGCAGATAATCGGAAACGGCGGCGACAAGGGCGCCTATCCGTCGGTTCTGGCGGAAAAGCAGGAGCTGAGATACTGCGATCTGAACGGGGAGAACGACGAAGCGATAGTAACCAATTCACGGACGCTGCTTTCCGGTTTTACCGTCGCGGACGGTATTCTGTACGGTTTCATCATTCAGTGGAATCAGGAAACGCAGTCGTGGAACAGTCCGTTTTTCGGAACGGAGGATCTGAAGACCGGCAGGATCGCGAAAGCGGAAGGATCGACGGCGCATGAAATACCGCAAAAACAGACACGGGGCTGAATACCCGGGGACCGAAATGAAAAAAACGTGGTTTATCCTCCGCCGCGCCGCGATCGTACTGCTGACGTGCTGCTTTATCATTCCGTCATGCGCGGAAACCGACCGCCCGGATCCGGAGCCGCCTCTGGTCGAGACCGGGACCGGCGTCGAGTCCGTGACGAATTCCGCTGTGACGTACAAAATAACGCTGGATCCGAACGGCGGCCGGTGCGACGAGACTGAATTCATCGTCTGGCCGGGCGACGAGTACCCGCTGCCCGTTCCCTTTCCTCCGGAAGAAGGAATGATCTTTCTGGGATGGTACGAGGGAAATCTGATCAACGGCAGGATCAGCTACGGGAAAAAATACACGGGCGGCGTCTGGTACCCCGAAAGCGATCTCACGCTCACGGCTCTGTGGTTTCCGTGCGATCCGCAAAAAACGTTTTCCTTCGGCAGATACGAACAGGACAACGACCCGGGAAACGGCCCGGAACCCGTTTTATGGTACGTTCGGGACTGGTCGCAGGGAGAATACCTGCTGATCAGCGCGGATATACTCGACAGTATGCAGCTTTACGAGGATCCAGACCCGGGATCGGATCAGCGTTACGAACAGTCGGATCTGCGCCGGTGGCTGACGACGGATTTTTATTTGTCGGCGTTTTCCGAAGAAGAACGGTCGATCCTGCGAAAAAAAGAGATATCCGAGGGGATATACGATTACGTTTTCGCGCCGTCGGATCACGACAGCAAAACACCGACGTTTTACGCGCTTGAACAGATAAAACCGACTGCCGTCGCCCGGGATCACTGGCGCCCGGCGTACGCGAACAATATCGGATGGTGGACTCGCGATCCGTGTGCAAAATGCGGAGTGTGGATCGCGCTCGGCGGGGGAGCGAAAGTCAGCGGAAGCGGGAAACGCAACGACGGCGTCCGCCCGGCGATCCTGGTCGACGCCGACGCGTTTCTCGAGTATGTAGACAAACGGTAATGACAGCGCTGAATAATGCTGTCCGCCGGATGAAAACGGGACAATGTTTGGACGGATACTTCATTCCGAACTGAAAAAAGCGTTCGCAAGCAAGGGATTCCTGCTGTTTTCGGCGGGGGTCCTCGCTTGCGCTTTCGTTCTGTCCTGCTTTACCTCGGCGCCGACGGATATCATGCATGCCGAGGAAAAGGCGTACCTGCAGTGGAAGGACGATCCTTCTTCGGTTTCGGATTATTACGAGGAGCTGCTGGATTATTTCCGGGAGCACAGGGAGGATGATTCCGACTCCCTGCCTCATACCTGGTCCGACAGGGCGGAACTTGACGATCTGACGGTCCTGAACGCTTTTTTCGAGCGCGCGGATTACCTTGATTCGTATTCGGAAGCGATCGAAAGCGCGGTCAGGCAGGCGGAAATAAGCGCGGAAAACTATATTTCGCTCGGCTTTTCCGCCGACAGTTATCAGGTGCGCAGCCAGAGGGCGCTTGCCGACCGGATGCGACCCGTCGCGGATGCGGTGAACGAAAAAACGGGGTTTGCCGTCGGATTCGATTCATACTTCGAAAACCTTCCGAACCTCATACTTATCTTTCTTTTCGTCACCCTTTCTTCCGTCTTTATATGCCTGGACGACAAAAAGCGCGGCTTTGACAAAATACTCCGCGCCGCTCCGAAGGGAAGAAAGACCGACGCCGCGGCAAGATGCCTTGCCTGCGTTCTGATCTCGTCCGCCGGCTGCGTCCTTGTTTCGGCGTCGTCGCTGCTTGCGGTCTGCATAATGAACGGAACGGGCGGCCTTTCTCTTCCCGTGCAGGCATATCCGGGATACGCTTTCGTGCCGTTTGAATGCTCTGTCGCGGGATACGCTGTTATTCAGCTTCTCTTCAGATGTCTTGCCTGCGCGGTCTTGTCGGCCTTTCTCTGCCTCGTATGCGAGCTGTCGGGTTCCTATCTGATCACGGTCGCGGCAGGGGCGGCGTTCTGCGGCGTTTCGTTTCTTCTGTTCGGTTATTCGGCATACGGAAAATATCTGCCCTTCCGCTTCCTCTGCTTTGCCGCGTCCGCCGAATCGAATGAACTTCTGTCGTTTTTCAGAACCGAAAATCTGTTCGGAATACCGGTAAATACCGCGACGTGCAGCGCGATACTGCAGATACTTAAGGCGGCGCTCTTCTTCGGTGCGGCCGTCATTGCGGCGGATCACGTCAGATCTTTTGTCCGTTACGCGGCAAAAGACGCGCCGGCCGGTCTTGAAACCGGGACGAAGCCGGAAAAGACGTCCGCCTCAGCGGCAAAACGCTGTTCAGGACTGTTTTCCTTCGAAATCAGGAAAAACAGGACAGTTCTTATACTCGCGGTGTTCATCTGCTGCCTCGCGGCGTCGACGGTTTATCTTTACGCGACGGCGGGACCCGGGTCACGCTACGACGAGGCGCTGTATACGTCGTATATTGATGAT
This sequence comes from uncultured Ruminococcus sp., assembly GCA_902783905.1. Classification (GTDB taxonomy): domain Bacteria; phylum Bacillota; class Clostridia; order Oscillospirales; family CAG-272; genus CAG-390. The sequence continues at coordinate 1,778 of CACZSP010000053.1, read as the reverse complement.
CTGAAGGGAAAAACCTCCGAAGAGATCCTTGCTTTCGAGGCAAAGGAGCGCGGGAGGATAGACGGTATCCTGTCGGAGCGCGAACCGATGCGCGCCGCATTTGCGGGCGGAGAGATATCCCGCGAAGAATATCTTGCATATATGGACGGGTACTATGAGGCAAAAACCGCGGATGCGGTATTTGCAAGAGTCGAAGACAGGATAAGGTACGCCCTGAAGGTTTCTGCAAAGAAGGGAGTCGAGATCCCGCCGGTATACGATACCGGGATCTCGATTTTCCTCCGCGGTAAAACCGATCTGTTTCTTCTGTGCGCGCTGATCCTTGTCTGCCCGCTGGGGTATTACGCAGAGTTTGCCCCGTCCGGGTGGTTTCCGCTTCTCCGTTCCACGCCCAAGGGACGCAAAACCGCCGCTTTTTTCAAAATACTGTATTTCGGCGGGCTCGGCGGAACCTTTTCGCTGATATTCAGGGTATCGCGGCTTGTTATTGTCCGGAGCGTTTACGGTTTTCCCGACCCGGACGTTCCCGCCTGTTCGCTTGAGACGTTTTCATCCTGCGGCGCGTCCTTCACACTTTCGGATTATTTTGCCGCGGATCTTATCATTTCGGCTCTCGGCGGATTTCTTATCGGAGTTTTGCTTTCTCTCGTTTCGTTTTTGTGCCGGAAATACCTGTTTTCGGTATGCGTCGGCGGGGCGGTCCTGGCGATACCCGAGGCGCTGGCCGTCCGGTTGTCGCTGATACCTGATGACCTCAGCGTATTCAGCGTCACGCACCCGCAAAGCATCCTGAAAAACGGAAAGGGAATAATTCTTCCCGTGATCCTATGCCTTGCCGCGACAACCGTATGCGGCGTCCTGCTCATGGTCCTTGCGGGCGGAGCGCGGATAAAGAACCGTTTTACGCGCAAACGTGAGCGGGACGGACGCGCTTAAGGCAATACCGCACAATTCGACGAAGAAATCAGGTCCGGAGTCGAACGGGATCCGCGATTTATAAATGAGAAAAATAAAGGGAATATGCATTTTTGCTTGACAAAGTAAACCGTTTGATATATAATACGTGTGAAACCAAAGCAAAGGAGATGTTATTATGGCTACTACTCCTACTCAAGTTCGTATCGATACCGACGTGAAGAAAGCGGCAACCGCTCTGTTCGATTCGCTCGGGCTCGATATGTCAAGCGCGGTTAACCTGTTCCTGCACCAATGTATTCTTCACGGCGGATTGCCGTTTGCCGTTGAGATACCTCAGTACTCTCAGACAACGCTTGCTGCAATGGCTGAAGCCAGACGGATATCTTCCGATCCTTCGGTTCCGGGCTATTCATCCATGGATGAGCTCAAGTCGGCTCTGAACAGCTGATGTATCTGGTCAAGTTTACTGCAGCTTATAAGAAAAGTTATAAGCTCATGAAAAAACGCGGCTTGGATATGACAGCTCTTGACAGTGTTGTGGACAAACTCCGCCAAGGCAAACAGCTTGACGAAAAGTATCGAGACCACGCTCTCACAGGGCTTTTTTACGGCTTCCGTGAATGTCATATCAAGCCTGACTGGCTTCTGATCTATCTGATTGAAAACGACGTTCTCACACTGACTCTGGTCGACACCGGTTCTCATTCTGATTTGTTCAGGAAATAGCGAAAGAAACAAGTCTCAGTTAAGGCAATACCGCACAATTCGACGCACGCGTCTTGACGGCTCTTTTTGCGCCTGTGGGGGAAATGCCGCGCACTTCGCCACACGCATCTTGCCGGCCATTTTCGTGCCGGTTC
>CACZSP010000052.1 GCA_902783905.1 uncultured Ruminococcus sp. | reverse complement strand
CGGTCGGTGAGGGCGGTGACTTCGCTTATTCCGTCGCCCATCATCCAGCGCAGCAGGTCGATGTTGTGAATGCACTGGTTCATGAGGCATCCGCCGTCCTCCGCCCAGGTGCCGCGCCAGGGGGCCTGACGGTAGTAGCTTTCCCCGCGGTGCCAGCGCACGCAGGCGGCGCCGTGATAAAGGCGGCCGAATCTTCCTTCGTCAAGGGCTTTGCGTATCTTTACGACCGAGCGGTTGAATCTGTTCTGATGACTGACGCAGACGGCGACGCCTGCCCGTTTTCCGGCGGCGATTATCGCGTCGGCGTCGGAAAGCGAAAGAGCGACCGGCTTTTCGATGATGACCGAACATCCGGCGGCGATACAGTCGAGGGCTATCCGGGCGTGGCTGCCCGACGGAGTCGCGATCGCTGCGAGATCCGGCTTTTCCTTTTCGAGCATTTCGGAGTGCGACGTATATATCCGCGCATCCTCCAGCCCGAATCTTGCTTTCTTTTCCTCCGCCGCGAGCGGGTCGGTATCGCAGAGGGCGACCGTCTCCAGCCCGACGTTCAGCGCCGCCTGCAGGTGATTCGGACTGACGCGCCCGCATCCGATGAGTGCGTATTTCATTACTGTCCTTTCAAAAACGGCAAAACGTTTGATTTACTTGATTTACACCGTGAAATATGATACAATTAATATGTAATAAAGCATCTTACAAAATTATTATACCATAGGATACGTCTTTTATCAAGATGAAAAGATTGAAATATTGCGCCGGGATCCTGGCGCTGCTTGCCGCGGCGTCGTTTCTTATCCCGCTTTTCCGGGCGGGAGCCGCCGACGTGAAGATCTGGGGCGGAAGCGGACAGACGGCGGTCCCGATCTCCGAAGAATCGGGAAAATTCGGAGCGAGAGTCAGGACGGCGGGACGGGTCCTCTCGTTTGCCTTTACCATGCCGACCTGGTCGGTCAGCGGTAAGTACGAGGCCGATCTGTCGGTATATCGCTGGGACGGCGCCTTCAAAAAGACGCTTTCCGCCGCACCGGTCTTTTCAGAACGCTTTACGGCGCTGATCGACAACGCCGAAAACCGGGTGAAGCTTCCGTCGCCTCTCGAACCGGGCGAATATCTTTTCGTGATCGAAAACACTAAGGGCAGCGTCGGTGTCTGGTCGACCGGACCTTCCGGCAGAAACACCGTATTTTCCTACGCCGACGGAGTCGAATCGCAGGACGAGCCGTTTCTGACTCTCGAATTCGAGCCTCCGGTCCCGGAAAAACCTCTTGAGGAGCTGGTTAAAGTGGAAGAGACAAACGCTGCGGCTCCCGTTTACCGGGAGATAACCGAAGATCAGACCGATCTGTCGGCTTACAGTCTCGAGGGAAGTCTGTATCCCGAAAACCGGCCGATGCCCGACACCTGGTCGTTCACCGACGGCCTCGGGCGCAGGTCTCTTACAAACGCAGACGTCGGAGATCCCCGCGAGGACAGGACACTCGCCCTGTTTTACTGGACCTGGCACGTGTCGCAGGGCGCCTCGAACAAGCCGTTCAACGTCCAGCGCTTTCTCGATTCGGAGGCGGCGAAGGGAACGGATATTTCCGCGATCATAAACGATTATTCGTATCCGGGATGGCCCGCCGGAGGAGTTCAGAACTTCTGGGACGAGCCGGTGTACGGGTACTACCGGACGAACGACCCGTGGGTCCTGCGCCGTCACGCCGAACTGCTGGCAAACGCCGGAGTCGACGTCGTATTCACCGACAACACCAACGGCACTTTTACCTGGAAGGACAGCTACGTGCCGCTTTACCGGACCTGGACCGAGGCGCAGAAGGACGGAGTCGCTTCTCCGAAGATCTCCTTCATGCTTCCGTTTGCCGCGAACAACGATTCGCTCACCCAGCTCAAAGCCCTTTATTACGACGTTTTCCGGGAGGGAGAATACCGCTCTCTCTGGTACTGGCTCGACGGGAAACCGATGCTGATGGCGCATTCGTCCAATCTGAAAAAAGAGGGAATCGAAAAGGAGATCCGGGAATTCTTCACCTTCAGGGCTAACGTTCCGGGATATACCGATCGGACGTCCAACGTGAAAAACTGGGGCTGGCTTTCGATGTACCCCCAGACCGTCTATTACGCGTCCGACTACGACCGGATGGACAAAATACCCGAGCAGATATCCGTGGGCGTAGCGCAGAACCACAATTACGTCACCCGCGCGCTGTCTGCTATGAACGGTCCGAACTGCGCCGACAGGGCCTACACCTCGAAGGGGTACGACGACCGGCCCGACGCGCTGCTCCGGGGAGCCAATTTCGACGAGCAGTTCACCTACGCTCTCGAGGTCGATCCCAAAGTGATCTTCGTGACCGGCTGGAACGAGTGGATCGCCGGACGGTACGAGGAGTGGCAGGGCGTGAAAAACGCCTTTCCCGACGAGTTCAACGCCCTCGCCAGCCGCGATCTCGAGCCCTCGCGCGGCGTTCTGCAGGATCATTACTACTATCAGTTCGTCAATTACGTAAGGCGCTACAAGGGCGTGCGCGCCGTCCCCGAAGCGACCGTGCAAAAGACGGTCGACGTGACGGGCGACGTCTCCCAGTGGAAGGACGTCGGACCCTACTTTGCCGGATATATCGGGAACGCGCTGCAGCGCGATGCAGTCGGTTACGGAGGCGTCAGGTACGCCGACGATTCGGCGCGGAACGATCTTATCGGGGCGCAGATGGCGCGCGATCACGAAAACATATATATCCTGGTCGAGTGCTCGAACGAGATCACTCCGTGTACCGACCCGCTCTGGATGAACGTTTATCTCGACGTGACGGGGAAGGACGACGGCTGGTGCTCCTTCAATTACGTGATCAACAAAACGCCTCCCGTCGACGCTTCGACCGCCGTTCTCGAGCGCTTCACCGGCAGCGGATACGAAAGCGAAAAGGTCGCCGACGTGCGCTATTCGGTAAACGGAAGGTATCTTCAGATCGCCGTGCCGAAAAGCGCTCTCGGCATTTCGGGAGACGACTATACGGTGGAGTTCGCGGTGACCGACAACGTCCACGACCGCTCCGATCACGGACGCGCGTCGGACGGGAAGATCGTTTATTCGACCTTCTCTGGCGATATCCTTGATTTTTACACGTCGGGCGACGTGATGCCCGGCGCGAGGTTCAAATTCTGCTGTGTAAGCACCGCCGAAAACTCCGGCTCCGCGCCGGAAGTTTCAGATACCGCTGACTCGACGGACGGCGGTTCCGCCGGATCGAAAAAAGGGTGCGGTTCGGCCGCTCCGCTCGCTCTTCCGCTCGCATGCGCGGCGTTCGCATTTGCGGCGGGACGTAAGAAAAAGGGATCGCACAAAAAAACCGAAGGAAAATGAGGGAATAAAGCAACTCCGTAATGATTGTTCAATGCTTGTTCTGAACGAAAGAGGCGCCCGAAGAATTGCCCGCGCCTTTGCCTTCCACTTCAAGAGGGAAGGCGCCGCCGGATGAGTGTCGCAGGAATCGGACCCGAACCCGCTTCGGTTCAGCATCGATCACCGACAGAAAGAGAGTATTCCGTGAAGAGAACGCTGTTTTCATTTGAGTTGATAAAACTTACGGGGGCGAAGGTCATTGCCGGCGCCCTCGCGGTCGCGCTTGCCGTAACCGCTTTTCTTGCTTTCAGACAGGCGAAACAGACGGACGAATCCGGACTTGCGACGGCAAAGACGCTGACGGAGGTATTCAGGACTTACGCGGAGAACCGCGCGGAGATCGATTCGTACGAAGCCGAACTCAAGCAGTATCAGCGGACTCAGCGGACGGTAAAGAAGGAAGCCGAGGCGGCAGGACTCGAGTTCACCGAGACACGGCGCTCGATCTGGACCGACGGACTGTACACCGAGGATCTGAAGATCATCACCGAGATCAGAAAGATCGACGCGTCAAGGCAGAAATACCCCCAGGAGATCGCGACCTACGTCAAAAACACCGAACAGAATATGGCGGAGCTGCTGATCTCCGGATACACCGAGGACAGCTTCGAATACAGATTCCAGCAACTTGCCGGGGAAGAATACCGGGCGGTGGCGGACAGCGTCGTCCTCGGACCGGTATACGTCAGCGGGTGGAACGATTTTTACGGTTTTACCCCGGCGGCGATTCTTTCGCTTTTCGTTGCAGTCATGGCGGGCGCGGCGGTATTCATCCGTGAAACGGAGACGGGAACGCTCCTTCTGACCCGCACCGCAAAAAAGGGAAGAGCGCGGACGGCGCTGTCGAAGCTTGCCTCGGCGGCCCTTGCCGGCGCGCTTTCGAGCGCCGTCATAACCTTTGCCGCCTTTGCGGTATTTGCCGCCAAAGAGGGATTTTACGGAGGGAACGAGCCGATTCAGGCGCTGGATACGTTCAGAAAATCGGCGCTTCTTCTGTCTGTCAGGCAGTATCTTCCTGTCTTTCTCGCGTCACGCGCCCTTGCCGCGGCCGCAGTCGCGGTATTCACGGCGTTCATTTCCGCCGTTCTTTACAATTACGTACTGACCTTTGCCGCCGGAGCCGCTTTTGCCGGAATAAACGTCTGGCTGTTTCTTAAATCGAGACAGATGATTATGGGCTTTTCCGGGTATTCGATGAACCTTTACACGCTTGCGGAAGGGCAGCGGACGTTTGCAAGATATTCGGCTTTCAACCTGTTCGGATTTCCCGCCGAGTATTCGGTCGCCGTTCCGGTCGTCTGCCTGCTCTTCATTATTGCCGCTTCGGCTGGCGCCGTGATCATATATTCCCGCGGATCGGAGGGGGTAAGGATCCCCTTTGCCGGACGCGCCGCGGAGATCGCACGAAAGGCGGCGGAACGGCTCAGAAGCGCGTTCGAGCGCGCCGCTTCCTTCTTCGGGGGAGGCAGACACACGTCGCTCTTCGGTCACGAGCTGTACAAGAGCGTTTTTTCGACCGTTATCTGGGTCGTGGCGCTGGCGCTCTGCGCCGGAGGCGGAGTGCTGTTCTCAAGGTCTGCCGCCTTTACGGCCAAGCCGGGGTATTCGGATAAACTGTTTTATCTTTTCGTCGAAGAATACTCGGGACCCTGGACCGAGGAGAAACACGCCGAGATCAAAGGAAGATACGATCAGGCGCAGGAGACGATGAACGCCTACGCGAAAATGAAGCAGCACGCCGAAACCGGAAGGATAACCTCCGACGAGTGGTTTGCCTACCTCCGCGAGTACAACGCCGCGAGACGCGACCTGCCGTCTTATGAAAAACTGTTCGATTATTCCGAATATCTGCAAAAAAAGGCGGAAAGCTCGGGGCTTTCCGTCGACTTTACCGACGACCGTGGCTGGAACGCCTTTTTCGACCGTCCGTTCGATTATCTCGGCTACGCAGCGATCGTCATAGCGCTCGCCGGAGTCTTTTCACAGGAATACGGGGCGCGCTCCGCAGTATCCGTCCTCCGGACAACGAAAAAGGGCAGGCGTGAGACTCTCGCGGCGAAGTTCGGGATGACGGTCGCCGTAAGCGCCGTCCTGACTGCCGTTTCCGAGTTATCCGCCTGGATCCCCCTTTTGCGGGCGTTTGATTTTCCCGGCGGCGCCTCGGTTGCGGCGTCGATCAGACTGTTTTCAGATATGAGCTCCGGTATCAGTCTTTCCGGCGCCGCGCTCGTCTTTTCCGCCGTCCGGCTTGCCGCCGGAATACTGCTGGGACTTGTCACTGTATGCGCGTCGGGGCTTCTGCGCTCGCTGCTTCCCGCAGCGGCGGCGGTCGCGGCGCTGACGGCGCTCCCGTCGGTCATCGCCTGGTGCGGATACGAGCGCATGTCAGCCGTCGACTTTATGAGACTTCATTCGGCAGGTTCCGCCCTGCTTGCCTCTATAGCGGGGGACGCAAGACCGGATCTTCTTCTGACTTCTCTCGTCGTTGCCGTGCTGACGGTCGCAGCCGCGGCGGCAGTTCTCATGACCGGAAGGAGATACTGCCGCAGAGCGTGATATTGTTTCGGCATAATAATTTAAGCGGGGTGTTAAAAAAGTCTAACTTTTTTAACACCCCGGCAGAATCGGCGGTCGGGATGCCGCCGATTCTGCGCGAGAATTGCGTT
>CACZSP010000051.1 GCA_902783905.1 uncultured Ruminococcus sp. | reverse complement strand
GATCTGTTTCCGTTCCAGAAGTAGGTCACGTGACCGTATTTTTGGGTCTCGGACATCGCAAACTGGGGGATTCCGGTGCCGGCAAGGTATTCTCCGAGGGTGTTGGTGATTTCGGGAGGATTAACCAGGTAACGGTGAGGGATGTGAAGGTATCCGTCGTATTCCAGCATGCCGGAATAGACCACCTTCGGGTAACGGACGCGGTCGAATTTGTCGAATTCGCCTTCAGGGGTATCGAAAGTCCTGGATATCTCGAGGGCGCGGTCTCCGCGGAAGTTGAAGAAGACGAAGCTGTCGCCGTCCTCGACGGTTCCAACCGGTTTTCCGTCCTTTGCAATGACGAATGCGGGAAGATCCTGGTCTATTACGTGAAGTTCGTCACGGTAGGTCCTTATCGCCTCCTCTGCGGAGGCAAACTGCCGTCCGTCGCCCAGCACGTGAGTGTGCCAGCCGCGTTCCACCATCGACCAGTCGGCTTCGTACCGGTCCATAGTGATCTTCATTCTTCCGCCGCCCGAGGCAATCATAACGTCAAAGGAGGGAGAGCGCAGTGATGAGAGGAAATCCTCAAAGGGAAGGACGTAATCGAGAGCGCTTGTTTCTCCGACGTCGCGACCGTCGAGAAGGACGTGTATCCTGACGCGTCCGACGCCGTCCTCTTTCGCGTGCAAGATCATCGCCTTGAGGTGATCTATGTGGGAGTGAACGTTGCCGTCGGAAAACAGTCCGAGAAAATGGAGCGTCCCGCCTGTTTTCTTTACGTTTTCGGTCAGCTCCGACCAGGCGGAGGAGGAAAACATCTTGCCGTTTTCGATCGACTGCGAGACGAGCTTTGCGCCCTGGGCGAACACCTGTCCGGAGCCCAGCGCGTTGTGACCGACCTCGCTGTTTCCCATATCGTCGTCGGAGGGAAGTCCGACGGCGGTCCCGTGGGCTTTCAGCTTTACCATCGGGCAGGAGGCAAAGAGTCTGTCGAGTGTGGGTGTGAACGAACGGGTCACCGCGTTGGCGGGTCCCGCCGGGGCGATCCCGACGCCGTCCATAACGACGCAGAGAACCGGTCCCTTGACTTGAGCGATCCCGGATTTTTCGAGTTTTTTCATCGATGAAATACCTTTCTTTTTTCTTTCGCACCATATTATAACCGTTTTTTGCGAAATTTCAAGAGTTTTCGCGCAAATACCAAAAAAAACTGTCATTTAAAAGAGTTTAGTGATATAATATATTATACTTTGAGTGCTATGCGGCGCCGGGCGCCGCCTGAAAGGATTTATAATGGCTGAAGAATGTACCCACGACTGCTCGACCTGCTCCGCTAACTGCGGATCAAGAAAAAATGACCCGAAGGATCTTCGCGAGGCGCCGAACCCGCTCTCCGACGTAAAACACGTCATAGGAGTCGTCAGCGGGAAGGGAGGCGTCGGAAAATCCCTCGTGACCTCTCTGCTTGCCGTTCTGTTCAACAGAAAAGGATATCAGGTCGGTATACTCGACGCCGACGTGACCGGTCCGTCGATACCGAAGGCGTTCGGCCTCCGCGGAGAAGTGACCGGCGACGAGCACGGGATGATCCCGCCCAGGACTGTCTCGGGGATCGACGTGATGTCGGTCAATCTCATGCTCGACGACGAGACGCGTCCGGTCGTATGGCGCGGCTCTCTTATTGCCGGAACGGTTAAGCAGTTCTGGACCGATACGATCTGGAACGATACCGACGTCCTCTTCATAGACTGCCCTCCCGGGACCGGAGACGTCCCGCTGACCGTTTTTCAGACGGTTCCGCTGGACGGAATTATAATAGTTTCAAGCCCGCAGGAGCTGGTGTCGATGATTGTCAGCAAGGCTGCAAACATGGCGAAAATGATGAACGTTCCTGTTCTCGGTATCGTCGAAAACATGAGCTACGTAAAGTGCCCCGACTGCGGACGCGAAATAAAGATATTCGGGGAGAGCAATATCGAAAAGATCGCCGAAGATTTCGGCTACGATCTGCTCGCGAGGATCCCGATCGATCCGAAGCTGAGCGCCGCCGTCGACCGGGGAGCAATCGAGCTGACCGACGCCGATTATCTTGACACGGCAGCAGACGTGATCGAGCGTCGCCTCGGGCTCGAACCGAAAGCATAAAGCAAGGAGTTTAGGATGAATACCGTTTCCTTTCCGGGACTTGGGATAGAGGGGATCCGACTGAATCCCACCGCATTCACCATCCCGATCTTCGGCGGGCTGTCCGTCAGATGGTACGCTATAATTATCGTCTGCGGAATTTTCGCCGCCTTCATTTACGCATCGAAGATGGCTTCGAAAAACGGAATTACCGCCGACAACATACTGGACGTCGTCGTTTTCACAGTCTTTTTCGGCGTAGTCGGCGCACGTCTGTACTACGTTCTGACGAACCTTGACAGTTACAAGACCTTCGGCGAGGTTATCGCCGTATGGAACGGCGGACTCGCTATTTACGGAGGGATTATCGCCGGCGGCCTGACGCTTTTCATTATGTGCCGGATTTACAAACTGGACTGGCTGAAGGTCTTCGACACCGCCGCTCCCGGCGTCATGCTGGCGCAGGCTATAGGCAGATGGGGCAATTTCGTCAACTGCGAGGCGTACGGAGTTGCGCCGGCGGAATCCAACCCTCTGTATTTCCTCCGTATGATCATAAAGACGCCGGGGGAGACGGAAATCTTCTGCCAGCCGACTTTTCTTTACGAATCTCTCTGGAACCTTATCGGTTTCGCGCTGATAAACGTTTTTTATAAAAAACGGACGTTCAAAGGACAGGTGTTCCTTTGGTACGCGACATGGTACGGATTCGGAAGGATGTTCATCGAAGCTCTCCGAACCGACAGTCTTTACGTCGGGCCCTTCCGCATTTCTCAGCTTGTCGGACTGGTTACCTTCCTCGCCGGGGCGACACTTCTCGTCGTTTTCGGAATTCTGAATCACGGAAAGCGGTACGATCCGTCGGTCGCGCCCGCCAAAGCATCGTCCGCCTCCGGCGCGCCGTCTTCCGAACCCGCCCCCGCGGACAGCGAAAACGCGGCCGACGAAAAGGCGACGAAAGAAGCCGAACAACCGGACGAGCCCGCGGCGGACGGCGCGGAGCCCGTCCCGGATAACGGGGAAAAGGAAGAAAACGGAACCGTGAAGGAAGAAAAAGATGGCGATACTGATTGACGGCAAAAAAACGGCTGCCGAAATACGCGCCGAGCTGCGTCTGAAAACCGACGACTTTTTCGAAAAATACGGAAGGCGGCCGGGACTTGCCGTTGTCCGCGTCGGAGAGGATCCGGCTTCCGTCGTGTACGTGCGCAACAAAATGCGCGCCTGCGACGACGTGGGATTTGTTTCAAAAACGGTTGTCCTTCCGGAGGATTCCGCCGAAGAGGAGGTCGAAGCAGAGGTTTTGCGTCTTAACGCGGACCCGATGTTTGACGGACTTTTGGTGCAGCTTCCGCTTCCTCGCGGACTCGACGAAAAGCGGATCGTATCGCTTATCGACCCGGACAAGGACGTTGACGCTTTCCACAGCCTCGACGCGGGCAGGCTGAAGCTCACGGACAATAATATCCTTCCGTGTACACCGGCAGGAATAATCGAGCTCCTGAAGCGCTACAGGGTGCCTCTGCGCGGTGCCGAGGCTGTCGTCGTAGGACGTTCCGATATCGTCGGCAGACCCGCCGCCGCTCTGCTCCTCGCCGCCGACGCCACAGTCACCGTTGCACACAGCCGCACCCGGGATCTTGCTTCGGTCACACGGCGGGCGGATATTTTGGTCTGCGCCGTCGGGAAAGCCGGACTGATCACCGGGGATATGATAAAACCCGGAGCCGCCGTCATCGACGTCGGTATGAACCGTAATTCCGAAGGGAAGCTTTGCGGAGACGTAGATTTCGCTTCCGCCGAGCCGGTCGCCGGATTCATCACACCCGTTCCCGGAGGCGTCGGGCCGATGACCGTCTGCATGCTTATGAAAAACACCCTCTCGGCCGCGCTGAGAAGGGAAGAGAATTAAGGCAATACCGCACAATTCGCGTGCGTGTATTGGCGAGAGATTT
>CACZSP010000050.1 GCA_902783905.1 uncultured Ruminococcus sp. | reverse complement strand
TGTTCAATTTTCAATGACCTTTGCCGGCCTCTCGGCGACAGCTCGAATATTATACCACTTCCTCCATCCCTTGTCAACACTTTTTTCCCCTTTTTTTGCACTTTTTTCGGGTTTTTTCGAGTTTTTTAAAAAAATCGAAAAAAACTCTCCGCAGGCACCGTGAAAACGGTTGGAACGCCCCGTTCGCGGGAGCGGAACGAACGGTTGCATTAACCGATTCGTTCCCTTCCAACGATTTCACAACACAGTTCCGCACAATAAAAAGGGCTGTTTTCTCCCTCGATTTCATTCGAGGATTAAAACAGCCCCGGCAGTACGCCGACAGTATCAGCCGGCCGTTTTGTATTCGATGAACACGGGATGGTGGTCGCTCGGATAATCGCCGTTTATCGTTTCGTTGCAGACGCGGTACGAGTCAACCGATATGAAAACCGGATTGACGAAAACGAAGTCGATGACGGTGCTTGACGACCCCCAGTTTGTGAAGGTCGCTCCTTTAGAAGCGGTTGCCGCGATCGACGCAGAATTGACGACGCCGGAGGCGACGACGTTCGAGTAAGCCGTCGAATCGGACTGGGTGTTGAAATCTCCGGTAACTATCATCGGATATTGCATATTTTTTGCAAGAAACGCGGCAAGAACCTTCCCCTGTTTGTCGCGGGCGGTCGCGCTCTTGTGATCGAAGTGAGTGTTTACGACCATTATACGGACGCCGTCGGATTTCCTTTCAAGGAGAGCGTAGGTGTATATCCTGTTCAGCGAGGATTCCGAGTATTTAGAACCCTTGTCGGGCGTGTCCGACAGCCAGCGCGTGCCGCTGTCGACAAGAGTGAAAATTTCCTTATTGTAAAATATCGGGTTGTATTCTCCGGAAGTGCCTCCGTCTCTTCCCTCGCCGACGCATCCGTAATACTGCGAAAGACCGCTTTTGAGAACGGTCATCCACCTCGGGTTCGCCTCCTGGAAACCGACGGTCGCAGGCATGTATTTGAGGACCATATCAACGACGCGCGCGTCCCTCTCGGGCGTCGTTTTGCTCACGAGGACGTTGAACGACATCGCGCCGAGGGTCTCCCCGATTCCGAACTCGAATTTTTCGGTGCCGTTGATCGCCAGCGAGTAACCGGAAGAAGCCGAACCTTCGATGCGCGACACAAATTCAGACACGCCGCGCGACACCGCAAGATACGACGAGCCGAGTATCCTCACGTTGCTGCCGTCAAAGGAGAGCAGTATCTCTCCGTCCGCCGCTTCAAGTCCTGCGTTTCCTCTCGTCGTCGCGCCGACAAGTATTTCGTGCTCCGACGCCTCCCCCGCCTTTCTGTCGGAAAGCACCGGTACCGTGTACCCGCACAGGTCGGTAACGGCGGCGGCAATCCTGTCCGCGCAGGCTTTTCCGATGGTACCGAGCGAATCTGCGTAAACGACTCTGAAATCCTTTGCCTCTATCCCTCCGACGGTCAGACTGTCGGTCGCGTATTTTCCGGCGCAGAGATAATCGTCGGCTGAAGAGTAAAAGACGTCACCGGAGGTCTTTTTCAGAAGGATGCGCGTGATGAAGGTGTTGATCGCCGAAATCGTGCTTTCGTCCGATCCTCCGGCGATGACTATCTTGCTTCCGATCAGGGCAAAACCGTAATCCTTGACCCGTTTGTCCTTCAGAAACTCCGCCGACTCCTCCCGTTCTGTTGCGCCGACGAGTATTTCGTACTCACCGCGCTCGAACATCGGGATCCCCTCGCGGTAGTAATCGGTCTTTATCTGCACGTCGGGAGCGACCTTCTGAATGCGATTGTGCAAAAGAAGCACCGCTTCAAGGACCTCGTCGGATATCTGGTCGGTACGGACGAGGGCGTATTTCGAAAGATCGGCGACCGTCACTTCGGAAACACCGGCGGGTTTTTCCCCGGTCGTGATATCCGTCCCGGTTTCCGCGGAGGTCGCCTCGCCGGGCGTTCCCGATGCTCCGCATGCGGCGAGAGACAAAATCAGGACGACGATCGGAAAAAGAAGGAAAAATCTTGAAAATTTCATGACAAAACCCTTTGCGTTCGGCTGATACGTGTTGTTAAAAACACGATTGAGTGATATAATATTATGCGATAAATGATTACTGACTGGAGCGACAGATTGAAAAACAGATCATCCGGAAAAGGAACCGCTCTTTTCATACTGGTATTCGCGGCGTACGCCGTTTCATATCTCGGAAGAAACACCTTTGCGGCCGCCATAAAGGCGATGTCGGAAGCGGGAGCTCTCGCCGAAGGAGCGGACGGGCTGATTTCCGCCGCTTTTCTGATCTTTTACGGATCGGGACAGCTGATAAACGGGCTTCTCGCCATGAAAATATCCCCGCGCGTCATGATACCGGTCGGCCTGATCGGGTCGGGCGCCGCCAACCTGCTTATGCCGGCAGCCGGCGGAAACACTGCCGTTTATATCGTTTTATGGTCGGCCAACGGTTTTTTCTGCTCGATGCTCTGGCCGTCGGTCATACGCGTTCTCACCCTCTGGATGACGAAAGAGGAACGGGAGCGCAGCGCGGCAAACGTGTCTCCTTCCATCCCCCTCGGAAGCATCGGATGCTACCTGATTTCCTTCTTTATGCTTGATACGGGATGGGAAAACGTCTTTTTCGTCAGCGGAACGGCTCTTGTCGCCGGCGGCATACTGCTGACGGTATACATGGCGGCAATTTCGGGAATAATAAAGGAACGAACAGCCGAAGGAACCGAGGAGATCGAAAACGGCGGAGGCGTGAGACGGCTTTCGTTGAAGCTTCTTCTGTCCTGCGGACTTGCCGTTATGATCTGCGCATCCTTCTTCAACGGCACCCTCAAGGAAGCGGTGATATCCTGGATTCCGAAATACCTTTCGGTCAGTCACGGGATCGCGTCGTCGAACGCGGCTCTCATTTCGGCGCTGATGCCGGCGGTCAGCGTGGCGGGACCTTACGTCGCCGCCTTTCTCAACAAACGCTTTTTTGACAACGAGTGCACGACCGTCGCCGTCCTCTGCGGGGTTTCCGCCGCAGCGAATCTGATAATCTTTCTTCTCGGAAAGAGTCCCGTCCTCTCGGTCGCCATGCTTGCCGTTTCAAACGCCTGCATGTGGGGTATCAACACCATGCTGATGACGTATACCACCTACAGATTCAGCCGTATGGGACTGTCGACAGCCGTTTCCGGCGTGCTTAACGGCACCGTTTTTATCGGATCGTCCTCGTTTACGGTAATCTGGGGCAAGCTTGCCGATTCATCGGGCTGGCGCGCCGCGGTACTTGCGTGGACGGTGGCGGGGGCCGTCGCCTGCGCCGTCTGTCTTGCCGGCTCCGCCGGATGGAAGAAAAGACGGCCCGCGGCATAATCAAAGATTCTTTTTAAGATACGAAAGCCAGTTTCCTGAGGATATCTTTTCGATAAGCGTATCGGAATATCCGCGGGAGATCATGGCGTCGATCACTCTGTCGTGGATCGAAGAAGACGTGTCGAGCGGAGGCGGATAATCGCCGTCCACTCCGTCGATATCGAAGCCGAAGCCGATACAATTCTCTCCGACCAGATCGAGGCCGTATTCAAGCTGGAGGAACAAACCCTCCAGCGTTCTTTTTTCGGGATCGTCCGAAATAAACGGAGGATAAAGATTGAGGCCGATAACGCCGCCGCGGGCGGCGATTTTTTTTGCCATATCGTCGGTCAGATTGCGTGAATGCCCGCATACCGCCCGGAAATTGGAATGTGTGGCGACTGGCGGCCGGGCGGCAAGTCCGACGACGTCGTAAAAGGATCTGTCGGACAGGTGCGAGACGTCGAAGATCATCCCGATCCTGTTCCCCTCTTCGACTATCTCTCTGCCGAAGGAAGTCAGTCCGTCGTCGGTCTCACCGTCGGCGATCCGGTTGCTTTTCGCCAGGCCGTTCGAAAGCCAGGCCAGCCCGAATATCCTGATACCGGCGGCGTAAAGGTCGTCGAAGATCTTCACGCTCCCGCGCACGCAGGATCCGCCCTCTTCGGTAAGCAGCACCGCGTGTCTGCCTTCCGCGAAGGCCTTTTCGATTTCTCCGTAGGTCCTGACCTGAACGAACAGGTCTTTTTCGGTCTCTTTTTCGATCGAAAAATGCCCGAGATATCTCATCGCCAGACGGTACGAATCCTCCTCCGTCTGGCCGTGCCCTCCGCAGAAAAGCGCGACGAACTGAAGCTGGGGATATTTTTTGCTGAAATTGTATTCGTTGACAAGATGAGATTCGCCGTCTCTGAGAAGGCTTATGCTGTCGCAGTGTCCGTCGACTACGAAATAGCTCTTTTTTCCCACTTTTTCTTCTCCGTCAGATAAATCTGTCGAACCAGAGCCCCAGTTCTTCCTGCATCACGGGGTTGATCGAATGGCCCCTGCCCCGCATGACGCGCAGCTCCGCCATCGAACCGGCTCTTCTTATCCCGGCGATATATTCACGCGCCGTCCTGAAATCGACCGAAACGTCGGAATCGCCGTGCCAGACTTTAATAGGGCACGGGAAGAAAGTGTAGCGTTTGCCGTCGATCGTAACGGTTCGAGTGTTGAACGGGTCGAAACCGGCGGTCTTTTCGGGCTCCCAGGCGAGATTCTGGGAAAACCCGAACTGGTCGGCGATCACTTCGCGCAGATAAAAACCTTTTTTCGGATTTCTCTGACTGTCGAACGACCCGTGCTCCCGCATTCCGCCGATAAACTCCTCGTGAAGATTGGTCCGCGGGTAGAAAAGCCCGACCGCCCTGACTGCCGACGGGAAGGTATTGACGAAGTTGAGAGCGCAGACTCCTCCCATCGATCCGCCCGAAACGAACAGCCGCGGGTCGACGTTGTAATGAGAGATCACGTAGTTGTACGCCCGGTAAACGGCGAATACGTACCGGCGGTTGCCGTACGAGCGACCGTCCGGACGGGTGCCGTGAATGTCGAAAACGGCGTATTTTTCAAGATTGGCGTCGCCGAGGTATTTTATCCCTCCGTGCACGTCCTCTTCGCGGCACACCCTGCCGCCCGAGCCGTGCGCGGAAAAGACCAGCGGCACCGGAGCGCCGTTCTCCGTATAGGAATCGGGAAGGGACAGGCAAGCCTCGCTGACTCCCTCCTCGTATCCGTCGAGAGTCTCCTCGGGCGAATCCGAAAAGCAGAAATCAAAGCGTTTGTTGTAAGTCACGCTGAACCATTCGTATCTCATACCTGTTCTCCTCAATAATCAAGTTCGGTAACGTCTTTCGGCTCCCTCGTGCGGTAAAGCCCGCGGGTAAAATCGGGTATCGCGACGGCCCGTCCCTCTCTTGCCGATCTTTCCGAGAGACAGGTGATTGACATCCACGCAGCCATGTCGTAAACGTCGATCGGCATTTCGCTTCCGGTCCGTACCGCGGAGAAGAAATCACGGTAGATCAGATAATCCATTCCGCCGTGCCCCGCTTTTTTCTCCTCCGGCGTAATGTCCTTCCAGAGGCGCGGCAGGTATCTGTCGAAATAATCCCGGTGCATGTTTCCGGCAAGCTCGGCGGTGCTCTGCCGCGGACTCCAGTATTCCTTTTCCGAGCGGCCGTCGATGAATACCAGATCGTTGTTCATATCGTAGAGTCCGCGCGTCCCGCGGACGGTAAGCTCACGTGAATAAAAGCGCGGCAGCGTCGTGTCGAGACGCAGAAGAATGCTCTCTCCGTTCTCGCATCCGATAACCGTATGGAAGATATCGCCCTGGGCAAACCGCTTTCCGCGCAGATCGGCCAGCTCTTCCCGCGCGTCGCAGTACTCGGCCATGCCGAACGAACCGCACGACATCGAGGTCAGTGAAACCATCCGGTTGCCTCTGCCGATATTCAGTATTTTTGCGATGGGTCCCAGTTCGTGAGTCGGATAATTCTCGCAGTTCCTGCCGAGATAGTTGCGCAGGCGGTAGTGCCGTTCGATATTGCCGAAGCCGATCTCGTGGCGCAGATCGTGACCGTACGCTCCCGAACAGTGCACCACCCTGCCGAAAATCCCGTCCCGCACCATGGCGGTGACGGCAAGCTCGTCGGCGTTGTAGCAGCAGTTTTCCATCAGCATGACGGGTACTCCGGTCTCCTCGCAGACCCTGACGAGTTCGAAACAGTCTGCCAGGCAGTAGGCGCCGCCGACCTCGACTCCGCAGGGCTTTCCCGCCTTCATGCTTTCGATCGCCAGCGGGATATGCGCCTCCCATCCCGCGGTGACTATCACCGCGTCGACGTCGCTTCTCGGAATAACGTCGTGAGCGTCCGTCGAACAGAAGGGAGTCTCCCCGGTCGCCGCCGAGACCGCGTCGCGTCCCGCCTCGGCCCTGTCGGCGTACAGATCGCAGACCGCCGTGACCTTCACTCCGTCCAGACGCAGCAGAACGTGCTTCAATATGCCTCTTCCGCGGTTGCCGAGTCCGATAACCGCGCATCTGACCGTTTCCATTTTTCCGCCTCTTTTTTTCGTATCTTTGTAAGATATAAGTATAACATATATTTGTCTCCGGCGCAATCCCTTTCGCGTTTTTTCTTAAGGAAGTACCCGAAAAAAGCGGGCTGTTATTGACAAAAAACCTCCGTCCGTGTTAGAATATTAGAAAAAGCGGCCAACGCCCGGAAAGAGGAGTCGAAGATGGCAAGAATCGATCTGAACGTTAAGAACAAAGGCGGCGAAAAATTCAGGATCGCCGTTATCGGAACGGGAGGTATAGCCCACTCTCACGTAAGGTCTTACCTCACTTTTCCCAACGTCGAAATAGTGGCTCTCGCCGACATAGTGCCCGGAAAAGCGGCGAAATTCGCCGCGGAGTTCGGGCTGGACAAAGCAAGGATATACGAAAGCCACGAAGCGCTTCTCGACGCCGAAGCCGGAAACCTCGACGGAGTAAGCGTCTGCACCTACAACTGTCAGCACGCGGCCCCGACGGTGTACGCGCTCGACCGGGGCGTGAACGTTCTGCTGGAAAAGCCGTTCAGCGCCACGATGGAGGAAGCCGTCGAAATGATGCGCGCCGAGAAACGCAGCGGAAAGATACTGACCGTCGGATTTCAGCCGCGGTTCGACAAGAACATGCAGATGATCAAAAGAATAGTCGACTCGGGAGAACTGGGACGGGTTTACTACATACAGACGGGCGGCGGCCGCCGCCGCGGCATACCCGCCGGAGACAACCGGACCTCCTTCATACGCCGGGATACGGCGGGTATCGGCGCGCTTGCCGACATCGGCTGTTATTCGCTCGACATGGTGCTCCGTGCGGTGGGATACCCTAAACCGCTGACGGTATCCGGATTTACGACCGACTATTTCGGAAAAGACCCGGAAACCTACCAAAACTCCCGGGATCCGCAAAGACTTGCCGACATGTTCGGAGTCGACGATTTCGCCGGGGCCCTGATCAGACTCGAGGGCGGGATCAATCTCGATTTCAGGATCGCCTGGGCGATGAACGTCAACACCCCCGGCGACACGATAATCCTCGGAACGAAGGGCGGACTGCGCATCCCCTCCACCGACTGCTGGAACGGGACGACGGGCGGGCCGATGACGGTCTACCGCCAGCTGGCCGGCCAGCCGGTCGAACAGACGGTCCCGCTGCTGAAGGACCAGGACGGAGACGGGACGCTCTGGCAGCGCAAGATATATTCCTTCCTCGACGCGATCGCAAACGATCTTCCGGCACCGGTCCCCACTTCGGAAATCATTATCAATCAGGCGATAATAAACGGCATCACCGAATCGGCCGCTCTCGGCAGAGAGGTAGCGGTAACGGTGCCCGAGATCTGATAAAAAACCGCGCGCCCGCGCGGTCCGTTCAGCGGACCGCGCGGGCGCGTTTTTTCAGTTCGTATAACGTAACGGTCCGCGCTTACTTTCCGTCGAAAATATCAAACAGCGCGTGCTTCGGCTCCTTCATCATCCCCGTTTCGTCACCGAAGCCCATGACGTCCTCCGACGCGGAGTTTACGCTCCATTCGGGGAGGCCGGGGCCGTTGGGATCTCCCGTCTTCG
>CACZSP010000049.1 GCA_902783905.1 uncultured Ruminococcus sp. | reverse complement strand
CTCGAAGGTGGTTTCCACCGGCTTTTTCCTTCTCGCCTCGACGATTCCCTCGGCGATGCGGCGGGCAAACTGCTCCTCGCCCCATCTGTAAAGAACGTCGGCAAGCTCGTCTTTTCCGTAATTATTGACGACGAAAAAGGCGTCCGCTCCTCCGTCGTCGTCCATCTTCATCGACAGCGGAGCGTCGTGCATATAGGAAAACCCCCGCTCCGGCGTGTCGAGCTGGTAGGACGAAACGCCGAGATCCAGCAGAAATCCGTTTATCTTATCTATTCCGAGATCCGAAAGAACCTCCCGGATCCGTGTAAAATTCGATTTTACCACCGTGACTCTGTCGCCGAAGCGGGAGAGCCGGGCCGACGCCGCTTTGACGGCGTCCGGATCGCGGTCTATGGCGATGAGTCTGCCGTCTTCAAGCTTCGACGCTATCGCCTCGGAGTGTCCTCCTCCGCCGGCGGTACCGTCCACGTATATTCCGTGCGGGTCGATCTCAAGTCCGGAAATCACTTCCCGGAGCATCACCGGTACGTGTGAAAACCCCGTCGCTTCGACTCCGCCTTTTTCTTTTCCGCCGTCAGACATCCGCCCTGTCGGCAAGCTCGGCAAGCTTGCTCTTGGTCGCGGTGTCGTCTATACCGTCGTAAATTTCGGCCGACCAGATCGCGGCGTTCTGACCGCATCCGATTATCACAACATTGCCGTCAAGGTGAGCGTGATCCACCAGCGCCTGGTTTAACGTCACTCTTCCCTGCGCGTCGGGAACGAAGGTGTCGCCCTTTTTGTTGAAAAAGCTCAGAAGCTCTTCCCTGTCGGCGGCGGGAAGGCGCTGGATCTTTTCGATGATCTCTCTCCACTCGGCGACCGAGCAGATCTTCAGCGAATCGTTGCGCAGGTTCGGATATATGACGAGCGTCTCGCCCAGCGCGTCGCGGTGCTTCGCGGGAATGAAGAGACGGTTTTTCTTGTCTATGACGTAACGGTATTCGCCCATTACGGGCATGATGTTCAGCATCCGTCCTTACCTCCCGTCGAAATTTGCCGATTTTTATGGGAAAACAGGCCTTTTTTAAGTATTTTCCACCTATTTTCACCTCAGTATCAATATTATAATACAAAACTCCCGGGAATGCAAGTTTTTTTTCGACTTTTTTTCAAAAAAATCGTAATCTTTTGTAACTTTACATTCCCGGGATAGCGTGGTATAATTTTATAGAATCAGAACCGAAAACTTCGGAGGTCTGCCGCTGTGAAAACCGGAAAAAGAATATACGACCTGCGCAGCGCGGCAGGGCTGACTCAGGACGAGCTGGCCGGACGGCTTTTCGTTTCACGTTCTCTCGTCGCACTGTGGGAAAGCGGCAGAAGGCGCCCGGACGCGAAAATGACCGAGCGAATGGCGGCAGTCTTCGGAGTACCCCCGGAAACGCTCCGGGAAGATGACCCGAAGATCCGTCGCGAGATCGATTCCTGCCTTCCCGCCGGAGCGGAGGCGGATGACGAAAGACTGACCGCCCTGCTCGATTCTTTTCTCGATTCGATCCCCGAAAAGGAACGCTGCGTTTTCGTCCGCCGCTACCACTTCCTC
Organism: uncultured Ruminococcus sp.; assembly: GCA_902783905.1. Taxonomy (GTDB): domain Bacteria; phylum Bacillota; class Clostridia; order Oscillospirales; family CAG-272; genus CAG-390. Next base: position 1,132 of record CACZSP010000049.1, on the reverse strand, counting down.
GAGAGCCGGGCGCAGATCGCCGAAAGATACGGGCTGTCCCCCGGGCACGTCAGCGTGATCCTGTTCAGGACGAAGAAGAAACTGAAAAGATTTATGGAGGAAAGAACGTGAAAACGTCGGGACTTTACAACGCCGCGGCGAATATCGATATGCGTTTCACCGAAGCGTCGGAGACCGCTTATTTCGGAAAACGTCCGCAAAAAGAAAAAAAGCCCCGTGGGCTTTTACAAAAATATCACCTTGCCGAGGCGGCGGTGTTCGTCTGCGTTGCGCTGATAATCGGATTCGGCGCCGCGCATATCGCCGGGATCTTGCCGTCGGGGATCGGGGCGCTGTTCGGATCCGGGAAAAGCGGCAGCCAAAACACGTCCGAGATCCGAAGAGACGTTTCGGGAGGGACGCCGCTTCCCGAAGCCCAGAAGCATTACGACTCGGAAGAGGACCGCGCGCTTGCCGATAAGCGTTACGAAGAAATCACGTGCGAGATCCGAAGAGACGTTTCGGGCGGGACGCCGCTTCCCGAAGCCCCGAAGCATTACGGCTCGGAAGAGGACCGAGCGCTTGCCGATAAGTGTTACGAAGAAATGAAAACGGTATTTCCGGAATTCGCGAAGATACCGCGCAGGCAGCTGGCGGAAACAGTTACCCGTAACGACGGCTATTTCACGGTTTCCTTCCGGTTCTGGCTCGGCGGTACAGAAACGATGGACCGATGCACGTTCTCGACCGGACCGAGATTCCCGGACGGGAGATGGTCGTATCCCGATGATTCGTTACGCGAGTATTACGGCTTCGATTTCACCGAGGAGGAAATGAAGCAGATCCGCTCGATGCTCCTCCCTCAGATCCGTGAATTTCTCAAGGAAAACAAACTGTCGGAGGCCGAAAACTATCCTCTGTCGGAGGAAACGCTCGATATTAACTGGACGGTCGCCGACGGCCGGCTGACCGCCGTCTCCGAGTACATCGGATACGTCACTCCGGAAACGAAAAAACAGTTCGGCTGCGGAGACCACGCACATATTTTCGCGAACGTTTTCGTCGATATTTCGGACGGAAAAATCACTCTTTCGGCAAACGGGCCGAGCGGAGGATGAAAATGTAATTGCCAATTGCAAACGGCTGGTTAAGG
>CACZSP010000048.1 GCA_902783905.1 uncultured Ruminococcus sp. | reverse complement strand
GCTCATCCGATCCAGGACGCTCTCGAAGGGATTACTTATTCTCTTTGCTCACTTGAATTCGAAAACCACCGTCCTCTTTACGAGTGGGTCGTCGACAATATCGGCTTCGAGAAAAAACCGAAACAGCGCGAATTTGCGAGACTGAACGTCACGCACACCGTGATGAGCAAGCGGTATCTCCGTCAGCTCGTCGAAAGCGGAATGGTCGACGGTTGGGACGACCCGAGAATGCCCACTCTTTGCGGACTGCGCCGCCGCGGCTACACTCCTTCTGCGATTTTTGATTTCGTCGACCGCGCCGGCGTGGCAAAAGCGTACAGCGTAGTCGATATAGAACTTCTCGAGCACTGCATAAGAGAAGAACTCAACGCAACAGCGCCGCGCAGAATATGCGTCGCAAAGCCGGTACGTCTTGTCGTCGACAACTATCCGGAAGGAAAAACCGAATATTTCGATCTTCCCAACAATCCTCAGAATCCGGCTGCCGGAACAAGGAAACTGCCTTTCACGAAAGAACTCGTTATCGATTCGGACGACTTCGCGGAAGTGCCGCCGACAAAATTCTTCCGTCTCAAGCCGGGAGGAGAAGTTCGGCTTATGGGCGCTTACATCGTAAAATTCGCCTCTCTTGACAAAAATCCGGACGGAACCGTCGCCGCTGTTCACGTTACCGCGGACCTTGAAGCCGGCAACGGAAATCCTCTTGACGGCAGGAAGATAAAAGGAACGATCCACTGGCTTTCAAAAGAACATTCCAAACCGATCGATCTTATGCTATACGACTATCTTTTCACTATCGAAAACGTTGACGATATCGAGGAAGGAAAAACGTACGGGGATTACCTCAACGTCAACTCGGCGGAAAAGATAACGGGTGCGCTTGTCGAGGCTTCGCTGGCCGACGCGGCTCCCGGAGAACGTTTCCAGTTCGTACGCAACGGATACTACGTCAAGGACACGAAAAATCCCGATACTTTCAACAGGATTGTCGGACTGAAGGGGAAAATATGACGGTTTCTCTTTTCGAGAAAAAGACTTTTTCTCCGGACGAGACCGTACTTTGCGGGAAAAAGCTCGCTGAAATGGTCGATAAGCAAGGGCTTCCGGGATTTATCTGCCTTTCAGGTGACCTCGGGACCGGAAAAACCGAGTTTACCCGCGGCATCGCATCCTGGTTTTCCCCGGCTTCAAAAGTCAGATCGCCTTCTTTCACAATCGTCAACGAATACCGCAGAGGAACACGGCCGGTATTTCATTTCGACGTGTACAGAATCGACGGAGACGACGATCTGGTTTCGTCAGGATTTTTTGATTATCCCGAGGAGGGAGTGTTCGTCGTCGAGTGGGCAGAAAAAATCGCTTCTTCCCTGCCTCCGGACAGAATAGAAGTCACAATCAGCCGCGACGGCGACGAAAACTCACGTCTTATAAAAGCAAATCTGATTACCCGAAAAGCGGGGATATCCGAATGATCATATACGCGTGTGAAAGCAGCGCAAAAACCGCTTCTGTCGCGCTTTGCGACGGGGCGAGACTGATTGCGGAATATACTCAGAACGTCGGCAACACCCATACCGAGACTCTTCTTCCGATGACCGAATCTCTGTTTTCCGTCACCGGACTGACTCCCGACGACGTCGACCTGTTCGCCGTATCATCCGGACCCGGATCATTTACAGGCGTCAGAATCGGTGTTTCTCATATCAAGGGGCTTGCCTTCGGCAGAGGGAAACCGTGTGTCGGAGTTTCCTCTCTTGAGGCGCTGGCGGAAAATCTTTCCGGATCCGGCCTTCTCGTCGCGGCGGTGATGGACGCGCGGCGCTCTCAGCTTTACTGCTCGCTTTTTGACTGCTCAGGGCCGGTTCCGCTCAGAATTCTCCCGGACGCCGCAGAAAGCGCCGAGACGTTTGCGGAAAAGGTCAAGTCTTTTGCACAAGGAAGACCGATTGCCCCTGTCGGCGACGGTTCGGCTCTTCTTCTGCCGTATCTGAGCAAAGAATCTTTCGTTTTCCTGCCGGACAGACTTTTATGCCATTCAGCCGCGTCGGTTGCTTCGGCGGCGCTCAGAAAGTACGAATCCGGAGAATACACTGACGATCTGTCTCTGAAACCGGTTTATCTCCGCGTTCCGCAGGCGGAGCGGGAACGACTCGAAAGGATTGCTGAAAATGAGAAAAAAAGCTAAAAAGCCAAGAGTTGTAATAGGCGGTGACCACGCTTCCACCGAAGCAAAACCCGCCGTTATCGCTTATCTTCAGTCGGAAGGATACAGCGTAACCGACGTCGGAACAGATAATCCTTCCAGCTGCGACTACCCGGTATTCGCTCACCGCCTTTGCGAGGAGATCAGGGAAGGACGAGCGGAACTAGGCATTCTTATCTGCGGGACCGGTATCGGAATGTCGATTGCCGCTAACAAACACCGCGGTATCCGGGCCGCTCTCTGCTGCGACGCTTTTTCGACCGAAATGTCGCGTTTGCACAACGCAGCCAACGTTGCCTGTTTCGGCGCAAGGGTCCTCGATACCGAAACTATATGCCGCCTTTGCGACCTGTTTCTTTCGACATCGCCTCTTGACGAGGAGAGACATATCAGACGCCGCAAAGAACTTGACGAAATCGAAAACGGGACGTTCGACCCCGACGGAAAAAATAATGAGTGACGACGGGGTTTCACGTCGTCTCCGGGACGTTTCGGACGCACTCAGAATCGCCTCCGGAAACCCGAAAAACAGAAGGACGGCTGCGATCATTGCCGCCGCAGGCTCATCGGAACGAATGGGAACGCCGAAGCTGTTCCTTAGGCTTGCCGGCATTCCGGTCATCGTTCATACGTTTCTCGCTTACGAGAAGTCAGCGTATATCGATACGACAGTTTGCGTCACAAGACCGGAGTATACCGACATCATTGAAGAATTCCGGATAAAATTCGGCATTTCCAAGCTTCAGAAAATAGTAACTGGCTCCGATACACGTCAGAAATCGATCATTTGCGGGATCGAAGCGCTTGAATCCGACGTCCGTTACGTAGCCATAGCCGACGGAGCGCGTCCGCTTACCGAACCCCGCACAATCGACGCCGTCTGCCTTGCCGCATACCGTCACGGCGCCGCCACGGCCGCTTTCCGGGCAAGCGATACGGTTAAGATCACCGACGGCTCGTTTATCGAATCGACTCCGGACAGATCGCTCTGCCGTCTTGCCGCTACCCCGCAGGTCTTTTCGCTCGGTTTATACAGAGCGGCATCTTATTCGGCTGCGGATGACGGATTTGAAGGGACCGACGACAACCAGCTTGTCGAACGTATCGGGGCGAAAGTCGCCGTTGTCGAGTGTTCCAAAAACAACATCAAAATCACCGAACCGGGCGATATCGAAATCGCCGAGGCAATCCTGTCGGTGAGAAACGGAAAACAAAATGTTCAGGATCGGTCAGGGATATGACGTTCACCGCCTCTGTTCAGGCAGAAATCTGATCATCGGCGGAGTCCGTATAGATTTTCCACTCGGCCTCGACGGCCACAGCGACGCGGACGTCCTGCTTCACGCAATCATTGACGCACTTTTCGGAGCAGCCGGTCTCGGAGATATAGGGACGCACTTCCCGGATAGCGACCCGCGCTGGCTGGGAGCCGACAGTATCGGCCTGCTGCGGGAAGCGGCGGCTGAACTTGACAAGGCCGGCTGGAAGATCGTAAACATAGATTCGACGGTTATAGCCCAGAAACCGCGTTTGTCTCCTTATATAGAAGCGATGCGAGAGAGGATCGCCGGAGCCGCAGGGATCTCTTACGAATGCGTAAGCGTTAAAGCAAAGACCGAGGAAAAGCTCGGATTTACCGGAAGAATGGAAGGGATTGCCTCTCAGGCGGTCTGCCTGATTGAAAAGAAAAATATCAACGATAAAAATACCGGAGCTGACTGACTATGATTCATATTTCTCCGTCCGTCCTTGCCGCGGACTTTTCGGATCTGAAAAGCGAAATATCAAACGTCGAGAATGCCGTGGACTGGCTTCATCTTGACGTTATGGACGGCGTATTCGTTCCCAACATTTCTATCGGTCCCGCCGTCGTATCCTGCATCAGAAAAAGAACTTCCCTCTTCTTTGACGTTCACCTTATGATCGTGCACCCCGAAAAATATGCCGACGCTTTCATTGATGCCGGCGCGGACCTTATCGATTTTCACGTGGAAGCATCCGATGATCCGAGAGGACTGCTCGCTCATATCAGGGAACGCGGCCGCAAATGCGCGCTTGCCGTTTCGCCGGATACGCCCGTCGAATGCGTTTTCCCTTATCTTGACGTGCTGGACATGGTTCTTGTAATGACGGTTTATCCGGGATTCGGAGGGCAGAAATTCATGCCCCGCATGCTCCCGAAGATCGCCTGCCTGCGGCGTGAAATCGTACGCAGAGGCCTTTCCGTCGATATAGAGGTCGACGGCGGGATAAGCAAATCCAACGCATCCGACGTCGCGCAGTACGGTGCAAACGTTCTCGTGGCCGGATCAAGCGTATTCCGGGCGGCAAGCCCTGCCCTGTCGGCCGGAGAAATCAGAATACTGGCAGAATCATCTTATACTAATGCAGAAGGGATCCAACCGTCATGATGACGAAGGAAATCAAAGAAGTCGCGGCGCGTATCAGGACGTTACGCGAAGTAACGGGCATCTCGGAAGAGGAAGCGGCGGCTTTCACCGAGGTTACTCTTGAAGAATACCGCGAGCTGGAACTCGGCGAAAGAGATTTTTCATTCACCTTCCTTTACAAAGCCGCGGCCGCTTTCGGAGTCGAGCTGCGCGATATTCTCGAAGGAACAAGCCCGAATCTTTCGCTGTACACCATTACCCGCAAAGGCGAAGGTATGGCGATCGCAAGAAACACCGGTTTTACTTACAACAATCTTGCTCCGTCCTTCAAAAACAAGACGGCTGAGCCGTTCTGGGTCAGCATTCCCGCAGAAAGCGAAAACGAGCAGCCTGTTTTCACAAAACACAACGGCCAGGAAATCGATATCGTAATAAAAGGGAAACTCGAAGTCAGGATCCACAACCGTATTGAGATACTCGGCGAAGGCGATACCATTTATTACAACAGCGGCAATCCACACGCTCTCCGCGCGGTCGGAGGCAAGAAGTGCGAGATATACGCCATCGTTATGAAAAACAGCGAGACCGACAGCGATTTCGACGCCGAAGAGGTAAACAAGCCGCCGGTTTCAGACGATGAGAAAAAGACGAATACCATCGCCGACAGAT
>CACZSP010000047.1 GCA_902783905.1 uncultured Ruminococcus sp. | reverse complement strand
TCATATACTTCAAAATTGACGCGGTCGACTGCGGTTACCACAGAATCATACTGACGGAACTGCTTGATCAGATCCTGCGTCTTGAGCATTACTCTTCCGTTAGGGTCCATTTTTCGTTACGGTCCTTTACCAAAACTGTCGAAAGGAAGGCGGCAAGCGCGGGTACTGCCGCGCCGGCGACAACCGATACCGGATCGGGAGAGAACGTATAATTCGTTCCGTCTCCGAATCCGAGGGAAGGCAGAAATACGTTAATTATCCTGAATATCGCGAGCGATATGAGAAATCCCGTCAGCAGCGGAATAAATCCCGCGGGAAGCGCCAGCATACCGCCCGAAACGGCGCGCAGTTTTTTCAGTCGGCCGGAATCGGCTCCGAGAGCGGAGAGAAGCCAGTACTCCCCTTTTCTCTTTCCCGCGAAGGTCCTCTGTGAAAAGATCCAGACGGGTATCGATAGTATCAGCATAAACGCGGCCGACGCGGTGATAATTCGCGGCACGGTCCCGTTTACAGCCGAGAGTTTTTCGTAGATCCTTCCGGTATCCTCCACGTGCGATCCGACGTAAGTGGACGCGATATTCGTAACGCTCTTGCGAAGCTTTTCCGACGTTTCCGCCGTCGCATCTTCCGAGAGATATACCGACACTTCGGCATAAGACGGTTTCCTGCCGGTCACCTTTTCGAACAGTTCTCCGGGCAGATAGATATTGTATTCACCGTCGCTCGAAGGTTCCTCTATCACGGCCCCGACGGTCACTTCTAAATACGTGAATTCTGCTCTCTCGATCAGCTGTGACAGTATGTATTTTTTGTCGGGCCTGTCGTAAGAGATCCCGCCTTCCTTCGTGCGTAGGACGCCTATCCGGATCACGTCGCCGGGTGAAACGGAAACAGCCGGACTGTTGTTCATCGAAAGAGTCATAGCGACGGTCAGGTCGCCGTTAAGGACGGATTCAAGATCGCCCGATACCTTCCAGAAACCGTCCTTCGTCGCCTCTCTTGCAAGCTGTTCGTCTATCGGAAGATACCTGCAGTTGTTGTCGGCATAAAGACCGTCGATGCCCGAAGCCACCGTATGCGAAGAAATCCCGGCAGACTGGCTGCCGTCCAGAAGTATATGCGAATCAATTGCGGAGGCGGAAACCGGATCCTTGAATATGACGCGGCTGACCCCGTCCAAGTCTGAAAGCTCCTCGATTCCGAAGGAGTCGAAGTCGCCTCCTTCACCGAACGTCACGACGAACTGCGGTTTATCCGACTTCTGTCCGGCAAGGATCAGTCCCGAAGAAAAACTCCCGCTGAAGAAAAACGTCGAAAAAGCGGCGGCGGAGGCGATGACCGTCAGATAATACTTCCTGAATCTCCAGAAGCCGAACAGCTCGTAATGAAAAGGAAAAGACTTCCCGAATATCCTGAACGACCTTCTGGGAGACGAAACGAGGTTCGAGTTGTCCTCGGCGGCGATAAGTTTCGCGGGAGTCGTAGAGGCAATAATCCTCACCGAAGGAATAACTCCGAGAATCACGGCGGACACAAGCCAGAGTACAGCTCGCAGGAGCGAAAGTGGTATCGCCTCGAAAACGAATCTACCGCCGCAAAGAATCAGAATCAGTACCGCGAGCAAAAGCCCCGGCAGGAAGCAGAGTACGGCGGCGACCATTACCTCCCATCCGGCGACTTCCAGAAGCTTTTCGAAATCTGCTCCGAACGTCATATATATTCCGTATTTGAACCTGAAAAGATTGACCCTGATACGGAATATCATGGTAATCGAAAATGCCGCAAGCACGAGAGAAAGAAGCGACAGAAGAACGGCAGTCTTTTTTGACGATTCCGCCTTAATAAGCGCTCTCGTCCGCTCGCCGTAAGTGATCTTCAGATTTTCTCCGCTGATTTTATATCTTTTGAGAAAGGAATCGCACGCTTCCTTTGAATCATCGGTAAGAAGGAAGCTGACACGTACGAGTCCCTCCGAATAAGTACCGTAATACCTGCCCGAAGTATAAGATACGTACCCTCTCTCCTCCACTTTGCGCTGATCCGCGATCCGGAAGGATTCGTTGAAGATATGCGCCCATTCGTCGTCGGTCAGCCCTTCGATCATCAGGTTGAAATCCGAAGCTTTCGACTGCTCCACGACGGTTTTCGCGTAGCTGTAATGATACAGCCATATCATCCAGAAAACGCTCTGAAGAAGGGTGAGAGCCACGAAAAAAGCGAGGTATTCCTTCATTGACGTAAGAACGGTGCGGAAGGCGTGCTTTATATTCGAAAAAGCGAAAAACCGGCGGAAAAACTGCGCCGTATCGCGCAGAAAATCAAGGGGGGTATATCTTACCAGCCTGTGGTTTTCGTCGTAATACGGCTTTCTGTATCCCATTTTTCATACTCCGTCGGTTCTGTTGATATTATTATAGCATTAAATATAATAAAAATCAATTGAATTTGAAAAATAAAGGTCAAGGAAGCGGAAAACCCGCACCTTTATCCGGCTGCTTTTGTTTTTTCAAGTTTTCACTTGACGAAGGAAGCGGGTTGTTGTATAATATTACGTTGAAAATATATTCAAAGAAAGGCTCGAAAAATGACCAAAAACAAGTATATCCTCAACTGGATAGACGAAATGGCCGCTATGACCAGGCCGGACAGAATCGTCTGGATCGACGGCAGCGACGAACAGCGTGACGCTCTCCGCGCCGAGGCCTGCTCGACCGGTGAGATGATCAAGCTGAACCAGGAGCTTCTTCCCGGATGCTACCTTCACAGAACGGCGATAAACGACGTCGCCAGAGTCGAAGGCAGAACGTTTATCTGCACCAGGACGAAAGAAGACGCCGGCAACATAAACAACTGGATCGAACCCGGAGAATGTTACGCAAGACTGTCAAAGCTTTTCACCGGCTCGATGAAGGGCAGAACGATGTACGTAATTCCCTACTCGATGGGTATCGTCGGATCCGATTTTGCAAAATACGGCATAGAGCTTACCGACTCGATTTACGTGGTTCTCAATATGCTCATTATGACGAGAGTCGGTAACGACGTTCTCGACGCCATCGGCGACAGCGCCGATTATATCAAGGGACTGCACTCCAAAGCCCAGCTCGACGAGAGCAACAGATACATCGTCCACTTCCCCGAGGACAACACAATCTGGTCGGTCAACTCCGGTTACGGCGGAAACGTCCTTCTCGGGAAGAAATGCTTCGCGCTCCGTATCGCGTCCTTCCTCGGCAGGAAGGAAAAATGGATGGCCGAACACATGCTCATCCTCGGAGTCGAGTTCCCGAACGGCGAAACAAAATACGTCTGCGCCGCCTTCCCGTCCGCCTGCGGAAAAACCAACCTCGCCATGCTCATCCCGCCCGAGATCTACCGGAAGAAGGGATACAAAGTCTGGACGGTCGGAGACGATATCGCATGGCTCCGCATAGGAAAAGACGGACGCCTCTGGGCCATGAACCCCGAGAACGGATTCTTCGGAGTCGCCCCCGGCACCAACGAGAAATCCAACCCGAACGCTCTTGCCACTACGAAGAGCGGCGCCATCTTCACGAACGTCTGCCACAATCTCGACAACAATACCGTCTGGTGGGAGGGGCTTGACAACAATCCTCCGAAGAACGCCGTCAACTGGAAGGGCGAGCCCTGGGATTACAGAAAATACGACAAGGCCGACAAGATCAACACCTCTGGCGCTCATCCGAACAGCCGCTTCACCGCCGTCGCGACCAACTGCCCCTGCCTGTCGAAGGAATTCAACAATCCCGCCGGCGTTCCGATCAGCGCGATAATTTTCGGCGGACGCCGCGCAAAAACCGCTCCGCTGGTATACCAGTCGACATCCTGGCAGAACGGGACCTTCGTCGGATCGATCATGGCCTCCGAGACAACCGCCGCGGCAGCCGGTGCCATCGGCGTGGTACGCCGCGATCCGATGGCAATGAGACCTTTCGTCGGATACAATATGGGCGACTACTGGCAGCACTGGCTCGATATGGGCAAAATCATTCCTCACGCTCCGAAGATCTTCCACGTCAACTGGTTCAGGACCGACGACGAAGGCAACTTTATCTGGCCGGGCTTCGGAGACAATCTCCGCGTCCTCGACTGGATACTTGCAAGGTGCGAAGACAGGGTCGACGCCGTCGAAACTCCGATCGGATTCGTTCCGAAGCCGGAGGATATCAACATCGAGGGACTTGATATCACCGTTGACACCGTCCGCGGACTGCTTTCAGTCGACCGTCAGTCGTGGCTGGACGATATTTCGAACATCAGAGATTTCTACGCTCTCGTCGGCGACCGCGTCCCCGCCGAGCTGCACAAGGAACTCAACCAGCTTGAAGCAAGACTTAAAGCTTAAACGTGTTATTTTAAACGCGCCGCCGGGCGTCCTTGTCGGACGCCCGGCGGCGCGTTTAAGGCAATACCGCACAATTAG
>CACZSP010000046.1 GCA_902783905.1 uncultured Ruminococcus sp. | reverse complement strand
CCGGGAACGGGAGCCTTTTTAACTGCGTCGCCCAGTTTCCCGGCTATCTCGGAAAACTTATCCGGTCCGCCGACCTCGGGCATCCTGTAGAAAGCGGCGGAATAAAGGCCGGTGAATATCGGGAGAAGGAGAGATACCACAATGACTACGGCAATAAACAGCACCGCGAATATTCCTCCGACGTACGGGATGAGCGTCGGAAGGAAGAAGATCATGATCGCGGTCGGCAGAGCGGCCGAGAGGATGATATCGGCGAGGAACATCTGGAGTTTCTTTCCGTTGGTCAGGCGTACAGAAAGGCGCAGGGCCTCGGTGGCACTGACGTCGTCTCTCGTCATAAGAATGTACGGAACGAATCTGTAGGCGTATTTTCTGTTGGTGACGAGGAAGATCCCGGCAACGTAAAGCGGGAAGATGACGACTCCGACGATTACCTCACTGACGATCATCGGGATCTTGAAGCCGTAGAAAATAAGGAAAATCGCGCCGCCGACGACTATGATGCCGCCTCCGACCGCAAACACCCAGATCATTTCCCAGAGAGCTTCCCAGGCAAGGCCTCCGAGCACCGTCCAGAAGCGTCTGAAACCGGCGAAAAGCTGATCTGAATTGACTTCCCTGCCGTCGAGAGCGTCAAGATAGACCTTCGACATTCCGGCAGCCACGACTGCCGCAAAAGAAATCCCTACTATGACGAGCACCGGGAACGAGAGGGCGATGCCGAGAACGCAGACGAGAGTCGAGAGAAGTGAGAGTCCCCAGAGGCGGAGCGGCTTTTTGGCGATCACTTTGAACGCCTCTTTGTAAGCGCGGAAAAACATGAAAACACCTCGCATTTAATAGATTTACAGATATATTATACATCATTTTCACAAAATTGTCAAATTCGTATTTGTTAAGGCGATACCTCCGCCGTTTATCCCGCACCTGACCGGGGCCCGCCTCGCCGGCGTTTTTTATTGACAGGATCATTATATTATTATATAATATTATTTACTGGAATCTTTCACAGAACTGTCCGGAAACGGCTCTTTTCCTCCTTCTCCGCCCGCCGGGGCGGCAATAAATCTTTCAGCAGAAGACCGGAGAATCTGACAAAATGATCATTTACGACGAAAGCGCGAAGTCCTTCTATCTCGAAGGCAAAAACTTCACATACGCCCTGCGGGTGACGCCCGACGGATATCTCACCAAAGACTATTTCGGAAAAAAGATCGCGCGCGCCGATCTCGGATACTACAAGCCCGAATGGGTGAAAAGCTTCAACCCGGTCATTCCGGGATCGAAAGCGCTTTTCGCCGATATAATGCAGGAATACGCCACCGCATTTCTGGGCGACTACCGCGAACCGGCGCTGATACCCTGCGACGGGCGGGGCGTGAAGATCGCCGATCTGAAATACGACTCCTTCCGGCTTTCCCCCGAAAAAAAGCCGGTGTCGTCCGGCATCCCGACGGCGCGGGGAGGCGAAACGCTCGAAATAACCCTCCGGGACTTCGATTCGGGTCTTAAGGTCATTCTTTACTACACGGTTTATCCTGATCTCGGGATAATCACCCGCCGCGCCGAAACCGTTAACGGCACCGACGGCGAAATAAAACTCGAACGCGCCCTTTCCTTCACGCTCGACCTTTACGACAGCGATTTCGAGCTGCTCACGCTCTGGGGCCATCACGCCGCCGAAAAAACGCCCGAGCGGATCCCTCTTCATCACGGAAGAACGACCGTCGGAAACGTCCGCGGCACGACCAGCGCCAACCACGCCGCCTTTGCCGCCCTTGTACGCCCCGAGACGACCGAGGAGCAGGGCGAGGTGTACGCGTCGGCTCTGCTTTATTCGGGCTCGCATTACGAAAGCGCCGAGGTGGACGAGGCGGGAAGGACCCGTCTCTGCGCCGGGATCAATCCGGAATCCTTCGGATGGACGCTTTCTCCCGGCGAGTCCTTCGAAACGCCCGAGGCGGCGATCTGCTATACGGACGAAGGCATCGGCGGAATGAGCCGCGCCTTCCATGACTTCTTCAGAGAATACGTGATAGATCCGAAATGGGCGAAGCGCCGCCGTCCCGTCGTCTTGAACTCCTGGGAGGGCATGCATTTTTCCTTCGACCACGACCGCCTTTTCGATACGATAGACGCTCTGCGTGGCAGCGGGATCGAGCTTTTCGTCCTGGACGACGGCTGGTTCGGAGCCCGCAGCAACGACAAAGCCGGCCTCGGCGACTGGTACGTCAACGAGGAAAAACTGCCGGGAGGGCTTCGCGCCATTTCCGACCGCTGCCGTGAAAACGGCCTTGAATTCGGGCTCTGGATCGAACCCGAAATGGTCAATCCCGATTCCGATCTCTACCGCGCCCATCCCGACTGGGCAATCACCGTCCCGGGAAGGACGCCCGTCGCCTCGAGAAACCAGCTGGTACTCGATTATTCCCGCCCCGACGTCCTTTCGTGGATAAAGGAGACGATGTACCGCGTGATAAGCGAAGCCGGGGTGTCCTATATCAAATGGGACATGAACCGTCCTCTGACCGAAAACTTCTCGCGTTTTCTTCCCGCCGGCCGTCAAGGGGAGGTGCAGCACCGCTTCGTTCTCGGAATGTACGAGCTTGCGCGCTTCCTGACCGAGAGCTTCCCGGATATCCTTTTCGAGGGCTGCTCGGGCGGCGGAGGACGCTTCGACGGCGCCATGCTCGCCTTCTTCCCGCAGATCTGGACGAGCGACAACACCGACGCCGACGACAGGATGCAGATCCAGTACGGCACCGGCCTCGTCTTCCCGCTGTCCGCCTCGTCGAATCACGTTTCGCTTTCCCCGAACATCCGGAACGGAAGGATCATCGGAGCGCAGACGCGCACCGACGTCGCCTTCCTCGGAACCTTCGGATACGAGTTCGACGTCCGCAAATACCCGGCGGACGAGTACGCCCGGATAGCGGCCGACGTTGAAAAATACAAAAAGATCGCCCCGCTGGTGCTTGAAGGCGACGTATACCGCAAGGGCATGAGACCGCGTGACAACGCATGCGTGATATCGGTCGTTTCGAAGGACAAATCGAGCGCCTACGTGACCTTTTATCAGGCGCTCAACCCGCACAAGACGAAGCCTCGCTTCACCGTTCCGGGGCTTGATCCCGACCGGCTGTACCGGATCGAGGAGCTTGATCTGACGCTCCCCGGATCGGTACTCTCGCAGCTCGGTCTGGTCATCCCGCGATTCCGCGGCGATTTCTGCACGGCGTCCTTCCTCCTCACTGCCGTCTGACGGTCATGTTAAAAAGATTTATCGGTTACTACCGGCCGCATAAAAAACTGCTTGCCGCCGACCTTTCGGCCTCCCTTCTCATTTCGCTGATCGGGATGGTCTATCCCGTCATCACCCGAAAGATGCTCAACGAATACATCCCCGGACGGATGTATACGACTATCGTCATAGCCGGCGCGTCGGTCCTCGCTCTTTACGTGGTGCGGATGTTTCTGCGCTATTTCGTTCAGTATTACGGGCATATCATCGGCGTGCGCATGCAGGCGCAGATGAGAACCGACCTTTTCCGGCACCTTCAGCGCCTTCCCTACTCCTTCTACGACAACAACGAGACGGGAAGGATAATGACCAGGATCACAAGCGATCTTTTTGAGGTCTGCGAGCTGGCGCACCACGGCCCGGAAAACCTGCTCATCAGCTCGGTGATGATAATCCTGTCCTTCTCATATCTTATGTCGATCGACTGGATACTGACGCTCATCATCTTCGCCTGCGTGCCGGTGCTCACCGTCGTTACGATCCATTTCCGCCGCGAGATGAGACGCGCCTTCGACGACCGCCGCAAGAGCAACGCGACGATAAACGCGGCGGTTGAAAGCAGCGTGACGGGCATCCGCGTGACCAAGGCGTACACCAACGCCGAGACCGAGATGGAAAAATTCGAAAGAGGCAACGACGAGTTCGTCGGCGCCTCCCGCCGCGCCTACCGCGCGATGGCGAAATTCTTTTCCTCCACCTCCTTCATCACCGACGTTTTCAACGTTTTCATACTGGTCGCCGGCGGGCTTTTCCTTTACGCGGGAAGGATCGATTTCGGTGATTATTCCACATTTATCGTTTCTGTAAACCTCTTTATCGGTCCGGTAAACACTCTCATCAGCTTTATGGAGCAGTACCAGAACGGCGTCAGCGGATTTCGCCGTTTCCTCGAGATAATGGACGAGGAGCCGGAAAAGGATATCCCCGGCGCCGAAGAACTGACCGGCGTCCGCGGAGAGATCGAATTCCGAAACGTTTCCTACTCCTACAACGGAGGCGAGGAGGTTCTGAAAAACGTCGATCTGAAGATCGAAAAAGGGAAAAAAATGGCGCTCGTCGGTCCGTCGGGAGGCGGAAAAACGACGATATGCCATCTGCTGCCGCGTTTTTATCCTCTTGAAGAAGGAAACGGGACGATCCTCATCGACGGAAAGGATATCAGCCGGCTGACTGTCGACTCGGTAAGGCGGAATATCGGAATAGTCCAGCAGGACGTCTTCCTTTTCGTCGGAACGATAAGAGACAACATCATGTACGGCAGGCCCGACGCCACCGAGGAGGAAATGATCGAGGCGGCGCGCCGCGCGAATATCGACGAATTCGTCAGAGGTCTCGAAAATGGATACGACACCGAGATCGGAGAAAGGGGAGTCAAACTGTCGGGCGGACAGAAGCAGCGGCTGAGCATCGCCCGCGTCTTCCTGAAGGATCCCGCCATACTCATCCTTGACGAGGCGACCAGCGCCCTTGACAACACCACCGAGATCATGATACAGCGCTCGCTCGACGAGCTCTGCCGGGGCAGGACGACGCTCGTAGTCGCCCACCGCCTCTCGACCGTCCGCAACGCCGACGAGATCGCCGTGATCGAAGGCGGCAGGATCACCGAGCGCGGCACCCACGCGGAACTGATGGCGCTCGGCGGGAAATACTGCGAGCTGTACCGGCTGCAGTTCAGGGAGGACGACTGAGTCTTCCGTATTATAAGCGTATACTAAAAAGGGTTTACCCTGCGCTGAAGGAATAAAAAGGCGCCTTATTAAGGCGTGACAGTAAAAAAACGGCGGAGACCGCCCGCGACAGACAAAACTGCCGGTGCGTTCTCCGCCGTATCCTTTTTTTCTTTTGCTTTCGGAGTTTCTTAAGGCAATACCGCACAATTCGCGTGCGTGGATTGCCGAGAGATTTTTGTGCCTGTGGGGGAAATGCCACGCATTTCGACGTGCGCAGATTGCCGAACCATTTTTGCGCCGGTTTCTGTTAAGAAGTCGCAGAAAAACCGGGCGTTTTTCAAGACTTCGACGCGAGAACCGGCACGAAAATGGCCGGCAAGAT
>CACZSP010000045.1 GCA_902783905.1 uncultured Ruminococcus sp. | reverse complement strand
GATTTGCTGCTGTGAGACAGGGCGTACCCGGCCTTCATCAGCATCTCCTTCGTTTCGCCGAGGGAAAGCCCGAGAGCCAGTGCGAACAGAATCGCCGTCGGCTTGCTTGGACGGTACTGCGGGTTGCTTCTGATCTTCGAGAAAAGCTTTCTGTCGATATTGGCGCGCCTGTAGCATTCCGAATCTTTCAGCCCTTTTTCGTCTATCTTGCGCAGAAGCATCTGGGAAAAGCTTTCGTCGATCGTCGAAAGCGCCTCTCCCAGCGAAGACTCCTCCGCTTCGAACACAGGAGCCGGGGCGCATGCCGCCGCAAGCGACGCCGCGCGGAACCGAGTTTTCGCTTTTTTCGTCCTCTCCGGGCGTTCGGCGGAAGCTTTCCGGCTTAATTGATTCGCGGGGATTTCGTCGGGACGTTTTTCTTCCGCTGACAGAATGTCAGCCGCAGGCGCGAAACATTCCGGTATTTCGGCCGGACGCTTTTCTTCGATAAACCGCGATATTTCGCCGTACAGTTCTTTTGATATCATTTTTTCCTTTTCATCCGTAAAGTTTTTTTGCCGCCGCAAGGCTTTCCTCTGGGTCCATCAGCGGCTTGTATTCAAGTCCGCAGGCCCCCGTGTAGCCGGCTTTATCGATCGCCGCGAAGATATTGCGGTAATCGTTTTCTCCGAACTGCAGCTCGTTCCTTCCCGGATGTCCGGCGGCGTGCAGATGCGCGATACAGTCGAGATTGCGTGTAACGGAAGGAATTATGTTTCCCTCGGTCACCTGCTGGTGATATATGTCGTACACCACCTTCACCCGCTCGCTCCCCACGCTCCGCACGATTTCGAAGGCCTCGGCGGAGGAAGTGAGATAATACCCGGGATGATTTACGAGCACGTTAAGCGGCTCGATCATGACGGTGACGCCGTACTTTTCAAGTATCTCGGCGCCTGCTTTCAGCGCTTCGATAATCGATTCATGCTGCTTTTTTCGCGAGTCGCCGGTATCCGGTCCGACCTGCGTTATCAGCTTTCCGACGCCGAGAACGCGCGCCGCCTCACAGCTTTCACGAATGCCGTCCAGCCATTCGCTCCGGAAAGCGGGATCGGTCATCCTGAATTCGGTCGTACACATGCTGAGCAGCGTCACCCCGGTTTGCTCCAGCGCCCGGGCGACGAGCAAAAGGTCGAGACCCTTCCAGCGATAAGTCTCGGCGTATCCGAAACCGAGAAACGCTATCCTTTCAATCGCCTTTTCAAAGGGTATTTTTTTGAAAAAACACGGAACCGGTACGCAAAGCTTCATTTTATTACCTCTTTTTCAGCGCGGTTTTTATAAGTTCGCCGAGCTTCGGGCGTGTGCCGTAGAGCAGCACTCCGATGCGGTATATCCTCGCGGCGATAATTCCGATAAACACCGACGAAAGGGCAAGAATCGCTATTGACGCGACAATCTCGTACCAGGGCACGGTGCTCATCGCAATCCTCGTAAACATCGCCATAGACGAGGTGAAGGGGATGAACGAACAGACTTTTATCAGAAGGTTGTCGACGTTGCCCGTCGAGAACGAAATCATGACGACCATGAATCCGGCGAGGAAGGTCAGGGTCACGGGCATAACGGCGGATCCGGTCTCCTCCAGTTTGGAAACGGTCGAACCGACCGCGCCGTACATAAAGGCGAACAGAAGAAATCCGAGCAGGAAGAATACGAGCATGTATCCGAGCAGCCACAGCGGCATATCGAATATCGACTGAATGAACGACTCATCCGACCAGCTGTCTTTGTTGAACGAATAGAAGAGTATCGCGCTTCCGAAGACTACGGAGAGCTGGAAGAGACCGGCGATGCATGCCGCCGCCACCTTGCCGAACATTAATCCGACGGGTTTTGCGCTCGTGATGAGCAGTTCCATCGCTCTCGAACTCTTCTCCGACGCGACGCCCGTGGCAATCATCTGACCGTACATCATGATCACCATATACAGGGCAAAAATCATAATGTACGTATAAAGGAAACTGTTCGCCTGGTCTTTTCCGAGACTGACGACGTCCGCCGTGATCTGCGTACTCATCAGATTCTCGATCTCCTCGGCGCTCATCCCGTGAGCCGACATTGCCTGAACCTGAACGGCGTTCCGGATAAGCTCCGCGGCCGTCCGGCTGTTCGAGTCGTACATCGACAGATTGTTAACGTAATAGGTCAGACTCCCGGCGTCTTTGATTTCGAAGGCGCATTCGGCGACCCCGGCGGTAATCATATTCTTCAACCCGTCGACGCTTCCCGAAAACGGTTCAACGCTGTAATCCGGGAATCCGTCCGAAAAGAGCGAGACGTATCCGTCGGTTTCCTCTCCCGCCGCGACAAGCATGACGGGACGGCTGCCCGGCGTGACGTCCGATCCTTCCGAATCGGAGGATGAAAAAATTCGGGGTGCGAAATTTACGATCATTATCACGACCACGAGAAAGATCGTCGTGCCCATAAAGATCTTGTTCCTGAAATAATTGTTCAGTTCAAAGCCGAGAATAACACGAAACTGCTTCATTTTGTCTCCTCCGCATCGTGGTCGGCATACTCGACAAAGATATCGTTCAGCGTCGGCTCTGCGACTTTTATCATATCAAGATCGTATTGTTCGGAGAGCGCACGCATAACCTGCCGTTTGTCGTCGGGCGACCCGAGCTTAAGAATTATCGCGTCGTCTCCGGTTACTTTGCAGCTGCCCGCGAAATCCGCGGCGACCTTTTTCGCTTCGGGACCGGAAATCTCGAGCCGGTTGCGCGGATAGCTCCGCTTGATATCGCGCAGTCTGCCCGACACCGCGATCCGCCCTGTGTTGAGTATTGCAATGTCCTCGCAGAACTCCTCGATATAGTTCATCTGGTGGCTTGAGAAGAATACGATTTTCCCGCGTTCGATCTCCTCGACGACGACGTCGCTCAGGAGCTTGGCGTTGACCGGATCGAGGCCGGAGAAGGGCTCGTCAAGAATGATGATATCCGGATCGTGCGTAAGAGCCGTTATAAGCTGTATCTTCTGCTGATTTCCCTTTGACAGAGTCTCAAGTTTCCGGTTGCGGTATTCGCTCATTCCGAGACGGGCGAGCCAACGGTCGGAAGCCGCCGTTGCGTCCGCGGTATTCATTCCCTTGAGCTGCGCAAAATATACGAGCTGCTCGATTATCTTCTTTTTGGGATAAAGACCCCGCTCCTCGGGCAGATATCCGAATTTGAGCGTCCTGTAGTCAATCGGTTTACCGTCAACGAGTATTCTTCCTCCGTCGGCCGGTAAAACGTCGGTCAGTATTCTGATTGCCGTCGTCTTTCCCGCTCCGTTGCGTCCGAGCAGACCGCACGCCTTCCCGCTCTCCGCGACGAGCGAGATACCGTCGAGCACGCGGTGCGTACCGAAGGATTTTTCGATTTTATCAAACGCGAGTTCCATATTGTCCTCCTGTTGCGTATGATATAATTATATCACAACTCGGTTGAGCTTGCAATAAAAACAGCGCCGCTCCGATCGGAGCGGCGCTGTTTTACGTCGGCAATGACCTATTTTCCCGGTCCGTCGCCGGACAAGTATCTTCGGCACAGCAGAGCTTAACTTCCGTGTTCGGAATGGGAACGGGTGGACCCTCTGCGTCAGAATCACCAACTGCGACACGATAAAAAGAAGCACAACGGCCTTCGTTTTTATCGTGACTTTGGTATTATAGCACATTGTCTTTTATTTGTCAAGCGTTTTTTTGAAAAAATTCGCGTTTTTCGCAAAAATACTCGCGCCGCCGCCGAAAAAGGCGGCGCGGTCAAGCCGCGCCGCCCGTAGGTCAAAAAGATTTAGCCGAGGCGATAGTAACCGAGGTTGCCGTCGACCGTGGCCCGGATCAGATACGCG
>CACZSP010000044.1 GCA_902783905.1 uncultured Ruminococcus sp. | reverse complement strand
GTATCCTGCCTCACGGAAGTCTCGCGGAGCGGGAGATAATCCTCAAACCCGCCATCGAAGCCGACGAGGGGAACGGTATCGCCGCCGTTCCGGCGGTCGCTCTGAAATACGGCGCCGTCTTTCAGGCTCTGATCGATTTTCTGATCATCGCCCTTTCGATCTTCCTCGTGCTCAAATTCATCCTCAAACTCAAAAACGCCATCCGCGCCAAAGAGATAAAGGCGGCTGAGGCCCGGGCGAAAGCCGCGGCGGAAAAGAAAAAGCAGGAGGAAAAGGAGGCGGCTGAAAGAGAAGAGAAGATACGCCGCGAGTTTATCGAAGACGTTGCCGTTCAGGCGGACGTTCTCACCGATATAAAGGAGATACTGCTGCGTATCGAAAAGAAATCGGCTTCCTGACGGTTTACCGTTTTCCTATCTTTTTCAGTATCGAATCGTATGACAGGCCGTATCTGTCGGCTATGTCACGGGCGTAGCTCTTTCCGTCGGGTTTCGCCCTGAGAATCTTGAAGGAGCGCCGTCCCTCGTCGATGCCCGCGACAAGCGTGTCGATAGGTTTGCCGCCCTCCGGCACGCACTTCTCGTTGATTTCGGGAATGAACGCGGACAGCTCGTGCAAATGGGTCGAGAACAGCGTACGGCATCCCGCCATGGAAAAGCCCGCGAGCACTTCGGCCGCGATATATGAGGCCTCGTAGGATCCGGTGGACGACAGGGATTCGTCAAGCAGGACGAGAGAGTATTTCGTAACTTTTGAAAAGATGTCTCCGAGGCGGGCGCACTCCTCTCCGAGGCGTCCCTTGTCGATGGTGTCCTCGGCGCCCGTCGGGAAGTGGGTGAAAATTCCGTCGCACGGGGAAATGCGTACCTTTTCCGCGGGCAGGAAAAGCCCGAGCTGGAACATCGCCTGGCAGAGACCGAGGGCGCAGGTTATGACCGATTTGCCGCCGCGGTTCGGTCCGGACAGTACGTATATTCCGGCGTTTTCGTCGAATTTCAGATCGTTCCTGACGATATCGCCGCCGACACCGCGAAGGGCCACCTGAGGATTGTAAAGGCCGGTCGCGTCGAAAGCAAGTTCGTCGGCGGGAGCGATTTCGGGCCGGCAGAGCGGACAGCCGCAGTCGCGCAGTTCGCCGAGCAGCCGGGCACCTTTAATCAGGAATTCTATCTCCGGCATAAGATTGAGAAGGAATTCGGTGTTTTCGAGGACGTACATCTGAACGATCCTCTTCCAGCTTCGCAGCGAGGATTTGTACACCTCGTTGATCGCCGAATAAAAGGCGTTGGACAGCGCCGCCTTCTGGTTTTCCGACTGCTTTTTGCCGAACGGCACGAGATTTGCGATGCAGGTGTATTCGTCGTCCTTGAAATTGAGCCGCAGTATCTTTTCAAGTATATCTCCGGAGCGGAACTGCTCGGAGTTTATGGAAAGCACTCCGGCTTCGGACGGACGCAGCTGGGGATCCAGATTTACGCCGATGGTAACGCTTCTTATCTCGCGTACCCTGTCGGTAAGTTCGGCGAGTTTTTCGTTGAGTTCGCTGTAGTAATCGCTTTCGGCAAGCTCGTTTATATAATCGCGCAGGGCTGAGAAAGCTTTCCCCTTTATACCATCGGACGCGGCGTTGAGACCGTCGTCCAGTGTATCGATGCTCGAAATGTACAGCTCGATCTCGGTAATGCTTGAAAGATAGTCGCTCGCGTCTCCGCTGTCCGCCTCGAGGCGTCGCAGTTCCATTATATCCTGAAGGATGGGAAGGAGCTTCTTCAGCGTGTCGCAGAGTCCCGGATTTTCGATCAGATCCGAAAACGTCTCCATCCTGTAGGTTATTACGTCGGGATCGGTCGTAAAGAATTCGGAAAGCTTGCCGTTCTTGAGATCGATTATCTCGGCAAGTCCGATTTCCTCCGACACCTCGTCGGAAACGTCCGGCCGGTCACCCGATGTCAGGTGACGGACGACCTTGTCCGCGTTCGGGTAGAGAAGTGAGAAGTTTTCAAGTTTATCGTTTGTCATAGTTATTTCTTTCCTTGTATTTCAGTCTTCTTCGTCCGGGACGTCCTCGATATCGTCTCTGCCCGAAAGAGCGTCCTCGCCGGTTGCGGATTCGAACTGCGCGGCGACTGTGCCGAGCTTAATATCCGAAAGCGGGTTCTTTTCCATCGATCTTTCGATCTCGCCGCTGGATACGTGCGTGTAGATCTGAGTTGTGTTCAGCTGTTCGTGACCGAGGATTTCCTTGAGGATCCTTACGTCAACGCCTCCGTCGCGGTACATAAGCGTTGCCGCCGTGTGACGCAGCTTGTGTACCGAAAGATGGCGGTATCCGAGCCCGGCTTTATCGAGATATTTTTCGACCGTCCACTGTACCGCCCTGTTGCTGATCCTCTGGTTCCTGGTCGAAAGGAAAAGGGCTCTCGTGCCGACGTTCGCGTATTTCGGGGAAGTCCGGAGCGGATAGTACTCCTCAAGCGCCTGACGGCAGGACGAATTGAGATAGATGATGCGTTCCTTGTTGCCTTTTCCTATTACGCGGACCGACCGGTATTCTCTGTCGATGTCGCCGACGTTTATTCCGACAAGTTCCGACAAACGCATACCGCAGTTGAGGAAGAGTGTTATCATCGTGTAATTGCGCAGCCGCGTCTCGGGCGGCCGCGCGTCGGTGTCGGTCGCGGCGGCGGTGAGAAGCTGAACCGATTCCTCGTAGGTCAGATATTTCGGCAGCGACTGCCTTTTTTTCGGCGCCTCGATGTTTACCGCGGGATTGTCTTCGATCAGCGATCTTTTTGCCGTGAGATATTTGAAAAGCCCCTTTATCGCAGAGAGCTTTCTGGCTCTTGCCGCCGGTGCGTTTTTCAGTTTTCTCTCGCAGTAGAACAGAAAGTCGTATATATCCGACGTCTTTATCCCGGCGAAGAAACCGACGTCAAGGGAGAGTATATCGGGTTCGTCCTCAGGCTTGTATTTGTCAGGGTTCTTCTTTTTGATTATGAATCTGCAGAAATTTCTCAGATCAAGCATATACTCGTCGACGGTTTTGGGTGAGCATCCCTGGATTACCGCCTTGTAATTGGCAAAGTCGCGGAGTATCTCGGGGTATTCTTCACTCCGGTATTCGGTTCCCACGAAGAATTACCTCCTTATAGTCTTTATCATCTAATTATACATCAAATTTGCGCAAAACACAATACCAAACGTCGATAATTGCGCTTTTTTCATACAAAAGGTTGAAAAAACGGCGCAAAAAATATATAATAATAGCATAACTACGAAATATAAAGGAGAAAAAAGTGAAAGAATTCTGGAGCAGATACTCGTATAAAGCAGTCAAAATATTCGTGGCTCAGCTGGCGATATCTCTTTTCGGGCTGACGCTTGCCATCGTCACCGGGAAAAACGAATCCCTTTCCTGGCTGCAGATACTGACGAGCGTTCTTTCCGTCGGTTTTCTTTTGTTTATCATATACGGAGACGTATGGAAAACCGGGACGGAGGACCGTCCGTCGGTCGTCGCCGGAAGAAGAAAGGAAAACCCGATGACAGGCGTTTATATCGGCCTGCTCGCCAACGCGCCGAATTTCCTTCTGTCTCTGATTTTCCTGATCGGGACGATCTTTCCCGACACCGTTATGCAGCAGATAGGCGGAGTCGCGGCGTCGATCCATCTGTTCGTTCACGGTGAATACACCGGGATTCTTGCGGTAAAGATAGCGGACGCTCCGCTGAACACGATGCCTTGGGCGCATTTCGCGATAACGATTCCTTCGATCGTAACCTGTTTTGTCGCTTATCTTATGGGAGTTCGCGAAAAGCATCTGACGAATCTTTTCATTCCCGTCAGTCCCGAGGAAAAAGAACAGAAGGATGAAAAGAAAAAGCAGCGCAGGGGGGATGGGGACGACTGATCCCGCAAACAGGATGAAACTGAAATACGAAAACGTTATATTCGACTTTGACGGCACGCTTTCCGACACGTATCCCTGCTTTACGAACGCGCTTCTCGATCTGCTGAAATATTACGGTATAAACGACACATACGAAAACGCCTACGCTCTGCTCAAAGTCTCTGTCGGTCACGCGCTGAAGCATTACGATCTTCCGGAGGATCTGACCGCGGCCGGGAAGAGATTCCATTATTTTCACGAGCTTCGCGCTCCGTCGGAACAGAAACCGTATCCCGATGCCGGGGAAATACTGCGTTTCATAAGAGTAAACGGCGGACGAAATTACGTTTACACTCATTCGGGACTTATCGTGACAAAACTGCTCGGCATCTGGGGACTTGACGGGTTTATCGACGGGATGCTTGATTCGACTGTCACCCTCCCGCGAAAGCCGGCGCCCGACGGTCTGAACTGGCTTTGCGGGAAATACGGACTTGACAAAAGTGTTTCTGTAATGGTAGGCGACAGGGACATCGATACCGACTGCGCGAGGAACGCCGGAATCGCCGGGTGTCTGTACGATCCGGAGGGCTTTTATTCGGGGACCGATTCGGATTACTCGATCAAAAAGCTGACCGATCTTGAAAAGATTATTGTTTTATGATTAATTCGACTCTTTGTTATATACGCCGCGGCGACGAGTATCTGCTGCTTCACCGGACGAAGAAAAAGAATGATATAAACGGCGGCAAATGGATCGGATTCGGGGGCAAATTCGAAAAAGATGAAAGTCCCGAGGACTGTCTTATTCGCGAGATATACGAGGAAACAGGTCTTACACTTACAGATTATGCGCTTCGCGGTGTCGTCACCTTCGTTTCGGATCTCCCCGAGACC
>CACZSP010000043.1 GCA_902783905.1 uncultured Ruminococcus sp. | reverse complement strand
AATATCTGATAGAGCGGAAAACGGTATCCGCGGACGGCAACTGAATTATTAAGGCAATGCCGCATAAATCGACGGCGAAATACGTCGTTGATTTCCCGTCGTGAGAATGAAACGTTTATTGATTCATTTGTAAGGGAGTACAGTTGAATGAAAAAATGTTGTTTTAAGGCGCCCCGTGGCCGTTAAAACAGCCCTATTAACATTCTACCAGAATCAAATTTGCGAAAAATACTTGACATTACCGATGACAAAGTTCGGATTATTACTGTTTGGTGAGGCAAAAGAGAATCGAACTTTGACGGGAATTTCGCCTTCGGCGAATGCGAACCCATGCAAAGATGCCGCCCGCGGCATCTTTGCTGTTTCGATTCCGGCGCACGTCGGGTAAAACCATTCCCGGGAATTTCGCGCTGCGCGCGAATATTCGCACGCCTTGCGCCCGTGAGCGAGCTCCCGGCGCTTCGGCGGCGAATGCGAACCCATGCGGCAACGCCGCTTTGCGGCTTGCCGCTGCGTCGATTCCGCGCGCGAGCGCGCAACAATAGAAACAGGCGCCTTTCGGCGCCTGTTTCTATTGTTGGTGACCCGTACGGGAATCGAACCCATGTTACTGCCGTGAAAGGGCGGTGTCTTAACCTCTTGACCAACGGGCCGTGATCCGTCGCGCGAAGCGACGGATGATATTATACCACAAGTGACCGGAAAAAGCAAGCTTTTTTTATAAAAAACAGCGTCATATCTTAAAAAAAGCAGGAAAAATCGGAAGCGGCAGAAAAAAACGCGTTCTGTTGCGAAGCGGACGTAAAATGCGGGGGATCATTTTGCAAGCAAAGGTATTGAAAATCCGCCTTCTATTTGTTATAATATATTTTAATGATTATTCTGCACTGCCGGGAGTCGTCAGCCACCCGGCGGAGGAAGCGGGCAATATGACTCTCGTTGAGTTTTTTGACAGCGATTCGATAGAAAACGTCTGCGCGGGACTGTCGCTGAATCCCGAAAGGATTATCTTTCTCGGGTACAGTTCCGAACCGATGGAAAAGGCGGTTGGCCGCTACCGTGATATATTTGCCGAAAGAAAAATGCACCCCGAGTTTATCTGCAGGAAAGTCGGAAGGAACAATCTCAACAGTATCGTTTCGATGCTTACGGGAATAGTTGAAAAATGCTCCGAAGAAAACGACGGGTGCGTGATAGATCTGACCGGCGGAGAGGATCTGTATCTTGTCGCCGCCGGGATGGCAGCCGAAAAAATGTCGGGAAAGGATCTGCGCCTTCACCGATGCAATATACGCACGAATTCCGCCGCGTTTTTCCCGCGCGACGAGGAACATCCCGAAAAGACGTTTTCGGTCGGCGTCAGCGTGAGCGAGAACGTCAAGATTTACGGCGGAGTTATCGTGTCGTCCGGCGGACCCGGTCCGGGAGAAAAATGGGATATGTCACCCCGCTTCCGCCGGGAGATCAGAAAGATCTGGGACGTATGCAGGGCGGACGCGGGTGAGTGGAACGCCGCGGCGGGTTTTTTCGCTTTTGCATTCTCAAGATTTTCGGAATCCGATGCGCTGTCCTTTACGGCCGACAGGGAAGTGCTTGCCCGGGAGGCGTCGGCGGCGGGACTGTCGTTTTCGAGCGGAGAAAGGATCGCGGAAAAGCTTTCCGGCTGCGGGATAGTCACCGGATACAAAAACGCGGACGGAGAGTTTTTCCTTGAATTCAGCGGCAGACAGGTAAAGAAGGTCTGTACCGTTTCGGGGCTTGCCCTTGAAATGATAATCTACCGCGCCGCGCTGGAAGCCGAAGAGAACGGGAAGCCCTATTACGACGACGTGCTGAACGGCGTAAAGCTGGACTGGGACGGAGTGGTGCACGACGGATCGGAAAACGAGGTCGACGTTGTAATGATGCGCGGAATGACGCCGGTATTCGTCTCCTGCAAGAACGGCTACATTTCAAGCGACGAGCTTTATATGATCGATTCGGTTTCTTACAAATTCGGCGGGAAGTACGCGAAAAAAATCCTCGTAGCTACCAGTCTTTCGGACAACACCATGATCCGGAAGCGGGCGGAGGAAATGGGTATCCGGCTCGTGGAGGGGGCGGGGAAGAAGAACGGGTCCGTCGATTTGTGCGATCTGGATTTTCACGGAATGAAGGAACTGGTGAAAAGCTTTTTCTGACGGTTCAGATACCTTGTCGATATTACCTTTTAGGAACAGTTCTGTTGCCGTAATGATCGAGGCGCCGTATTATTCCCTCCCCCGGGGGAGGGTGGCCGCGAACGCGGCCGGGTGAGGGTTACGGAAACGGGAATTATTCAAACTTTTGGCATCCGGTCGCAACAGAAAAAGGAGCCGCTTTATACCCCCGATTTATTCGAGGTAATAAAGCGGCTCCTTTTTGCGCCGGGTGTCAGCTGATACCGAACGCCTCGTTTATCTTTTTGATGGTGTTCTCAATGGCTCGCTGATTGCCCTTGACGGTTTTCGACCATCCGGAAGAGCCGCTGGCAAGCTGATCCTGGAAGAGAGTGTCGGGTGCCTTGCCGGCATCGCTGAAGACCTTCCAGAAGATCCTGGACGGATCGTAGACGGCTCCGGCGCGGATGAGGTCGTAGGAGTATGCGTCGTTGCCGCCGCTGGCGTATCTGGTCTTCATCGAGATCTCGAAAATGACGGGCGTGACGTCGATGTAGCTCTGACCCGCCATGCATTCGAAGAAGGTGGCGCTCATTTCGGGATCCTCTGCGTTGGCGGGTATGGCGTAAAGCGAGAAGGGATTGCCTATCGCCGTCAGATAGTCATTCTGGTCGGCGTCGAATTTCGGAACGGGAAGGATCGTCATCGTTTCGAATTTCTTTTCGGAAAGGTCGTTAATCGCTATATCGGCGCGGTCGACGACGAACAGACTGCGTCCGTCGCGGAAGATCGACTTGTATCCGCTGTCGATTATGCCGTCCCGGGAATCGGTCAGAAGCGCGAATATCTTGTCGATAAGAGTAATCATCTTGTCGCCGGTGAAGCTGTCGGAGAGGACAAGCGTGCCGTTGTTGTTCTCGACCCCGACGATTCCGCTTCCGTACAGGAAGGCGTCGCAGTGGAGCTTGCTCGTCACTATTCCGAAACGGTCGGTGACCGTCTTCCCGTCGTTGTCCTCGTCGGTGTAAACGTCGCGGCAGTACTCGGCGAGCTTGTCGATCGTCCACTCACCCGATTTCACGAGATCGAACGGATCCGTTTTTCCGAGATCGTCAAGCAGATCCTTGTTGCAGAAAACGGTGTACATCATATAGAGCATATTTGTGGAAATATCGCCCGACAGAAAATGCAGCTGACCGTTTATGCGGCAGGTGTTGGTGAGCAGCTTCGGCCACCACGGTTTCGACGGATCGAGAGCGCCGAGACCGTCCATATTCTGCGTCAGTCCGTTGTAGGCGCACAGGCCGATGGAACGGCTGTGTGCCGACATGGCGTCGAATTTGACGTCGCCCGCCTGGTAGTTTGCCTGAACGTAGGAGAGAAACTTCTTTGCGTTCGATGAATTGCCCGGGGTAGCGGTAAACACGAGTTTTACTCCGAGGCGCTCCTCGACCGACGCGTTGCGGCGGAATATGGCGTCGTTGACCTCGGCGCCGTTCTGACCTTCGGAAAAGTATTCCTGGTTTTCGGCGTCCTCCCAGTAAAGGACGTTGAGCTCTCCGTCATACTTCTGATTTACGTGCGCGAGCAGATCGGTGGTGATCTCCTCCGTTTCGGCGCCCTCAGTACCGTCGGCGACAGGGGCGGAGGATGCGACCGGTTCGGTCGTGCCGTCGCCGCCGCCTTTTGCGCAGGAAGCCGCCGAAAAGACGAGCGCGGAGAAGAGAAGCAGCGCGAGAATCAGGGAAGTCGTTTTTTTCATGATAATCTCCGTGATTTTGGTTTATTGGTATTTTGTTTGGTATTATTTATATAAATTATT